>NZ_CAWUOL010000043.1:0-39124 GCF_963923915.1 Nodularia chucula CCY0103
CAGGCTCTATCCCTTATTCAACAAGCTGTCTAGCTATGTTGTCACCCGTTAAGGAATTATTCAGATACCACTGCACAGTTTTCAATAAACCACTATCGAAATTTTCTTGAGGTTGCCAGCCTAATTCACTAGTTATTTTACTACAGTTAATAGCATATCTTCGATCATGTCCTGGACGGTCTTTCACAAAAGTCATTAATGAAGAGTGAGAAAAGTTAGGTTTAGGTACTAATTCATCTAAAATTGCACAAATTTTTTCTACGACTATTAAGTTAGTCTTTTCATTTAATCCGCCAATATTGTATGTTTCTCCAATGGTTCCCTGTTGTAAAACTAAGTGAATCGCTTCGCAATGGTCGATGACATAAAGCCAATCACGAATATTTTGTCCATCCCCATATATAGGTAAGGGTTTTCCTTCTATAGCGTTGAGAATAGTTAAAGGAATTAGCTTTTCGGGAAATTGACGCGGACCATAATTGTTAGAACAATTTGTAGTTAATGTAGGTAAACCGTAAGTGTGATAATATGCTCTGACAAAATGGTCAGATGCTGCTTTAGATGCTGCATAAGGACTATTAGGTGCATAGGGTGTATCTTCCCGAAAAGCCGGGTCTTGGGGAGTGAGTGAACCGTATACTTCATCTGTAGATACATGAAGAAAGCGAAAACTTTGCTGCTTTGCAGAGGTTAATTTTTCCCAATAAAACCGACTAGCTTCTAATAACTTAAATGTCCCCACCACGTTAGTTTGAATAAAGTCTTCAGGACTTAAAATAGAACGGTCAACATGACTTTCAGCCGCAAAATTTATAATTGCATCTGGTTGATATTTTTCTAATAAAGAACTAACTAACTCAAAGTCACCAATATCTCCCTGGACAAAATGATAATTTAAATCATCCTCTAACTCAGCTAAACTTTCTAAATTACCAGCGTAACTTAACTTATCTAAATTAATAATATTAGCCCATTGTCTCTGTCGTGCTAAAAGCACAAAATTAGCACCAATAAAACCAGCCCCACCAGTCACTAAAACAGTTTGCATATCTTCTCAAAAACTCAAATTTACTTATTGAAAAAGCAATTGTAAATCCAGAAACTAAATCTCCCTTTCCCCTCTTACCTCTGTGTCCTTTGTGTCCTTTGTGGTTCGTTAATCTTGAAATCTCAATACACACCGTTAAAACCATATGTAGGTAATCCAGCTACCTCAGTATTAATAGCAAACAAATCACCAGAATAGAGACTTTTGTCAATTTCTTCTTGCTGGAGTCCCACAGAAGCAGTTGTAATATATAGCGTTTGCAAATCCTCACCCCCAAAAGTGCAACTAGTCACCAGTGGTACAGGTAAATGTATCCGGGATACCTCCTCACCAGTGGGGCTGAAACGAATTATACACCCACCATTCCACATTGCTGACCAGATGTATCCGGCGCTATCTATAGTTAAACCATCAGGATTGAAAGATTCATGAGTTAAATCAACTATAGTGCGGCGATGAGTAATGTTACCTGTAATTGCGTCAAAATCGTAAGCGAATATTTTTTGTTGGGGAGAATCAGTCAGATAAAATGTTTTTTGATCAGGACTCCACCCCAAACCATTAGAAATAGTTAATCCTGTTTCCATGAGATGTAGTGAACCATCTTGATCATAGCGATAAAGACTGGCTTGAGTTGGTTTGGAAGACATGGAACCAAACCAGAAACGTCCTTGTGGGTCACATTTGCCATCATTTAAACGGTTATTTTCTTGATGAGATTCCAGTTCAATAATGCTGGTAATTGAACCTGTCTGAGTGTTGAGGAAAGCTAATTGATGGCGCAGTGCCATAATTAATTGATTATCCCCTGCTAGTGCGATCGCACCCACCACATCTCCGACATCAAAATATTCATCTTGACCTGTAGCGGGATAAAATCTATGGACTCGATGGTTATAAATATCAACCCAGTACAGCAACTGCTGGCTAGCATCCCAGATGGGACCTTCAGCTAACCGGGCGCGGACTTCTAAAACATTATGGAGTGAATCTGGCAATAATTCAGTCATATTATAGCTGGGGACTAGGGACTGGGGACTGGGGACTGGGGTAAAAGCCTTTCGGTGTCTAAGGTTTCTAATCACTTTACGTCCTAATCCCCTTGTCCATTGGTATATTGTAATTACGCTATTGAAAGTTGGCTTTTCATGCTATTGACAGGAAAGTCCAAGATAGACAAAGAAAATATCTACATAGTTTGTAAAATCTCATCATCCATAGAGAAATCAATTTCCGTTTTATCCCGCCCAGTTTTGAGATAATCGTTTTCTAGAGAATCAGCTAAACCTGATATTAAATCATATTGAGGTTGCCAATTTAATTCTGTCATGGCTTTGTTGACTGAGGCGAAGAAATGCTGGACTCGCATGGGAAAGGCTTTGCGCTTGCCAAAATCAAATTTTTTGGGGTCGTAATGCACAATTTTAACTGCATCAGGTGATTTACCGGCAGCTACTGCACAAGCACGGGCTAAACCATCAAAAGTCACATAGCGATCGCGGGAAATATTGTAAATTTGTCCTAGTGCTTGAGTATTGCCGATTACCTGTGTCATAGCTTGGGCTAAATCTTTGACATGACCTAACTGGGTAATATGTAACCCATTACCAGGAATTGGTATGGGGCGATCGCGCACAATTCTATCAAAAAACCAGCTTTCCAAATCATTATAATTCTGCGGCCCGTAAATATAAGTAGGGCGAATGGAAGTAAAAGGTAAATTCTGTTGCTTCAGGTAGGCTTCCGTTTCATGCTTACCCCGGTGACGACTTTTCGGGTCTACTGTATCACCTTCGATGTGCGGTAATTGGTCAGATTTGAGATACACCCCCGCCGAACTCATATACACAAAATGTTGCACTTGGTCGTGAAAAATTTCTGCTAACGGTTGAGTATCGGTGAGTTCCCGGCCATTATTATCAAAAACTACATCAAATTTTTCTGATGATAATTTTTCTTTTAATTGAGCGGCGTTAGTGCGATCGCCTATAATTTGTCCTACTCCCGACAAAGCAGGTAAAGGACGATTACCACGATTAAACAGTATTACCTCATGTCCTTGTTTTATCAGCAGTTCAGTGAGGTAAACCCCAATAAACCGAGTACCACCCATGATCAAAATTCGCATAAATTCCCAATTTGTAATTTTTACGTGTTTCCCACTCCCTAATTTGAGGTTATCAGCTTAGAGTATCTATCTGGAACCTATTTTGAGATAATTACGTCTTATGCCCAATCTGGGGCAGTTCCCATTTCTCGTTCACAAACAAACTTGTCAGTTAACCCTGTAAATTGATAAGTTTTTCCTATCTATTAAACTTAACTGTGTCCTTGAAATACGCTTTGGTTCATGAGTGGCTGACACCGAAAGCCACAGGCGGTTCAGAACTAGTTGTGCAGGAAATTCTGAATCACATTGATGCCAATTTATATGCCCTAATTGATTTTGAATCCAGCAATCCCGAAAGTTATTTATATCAACGCCAGATTGGCACAACATTTCTCCAGCAGTTGCCTTATGCTCATAATGGCATACAGAAATACCTGCCTTTGTTGCCATTGGCCATTGAACAATTGGATTTACGGGAATACGACGTAATTCTTTCATCATCCCACGCTGTCGCTAAAGGAGTAATCACAACCCCCCAACAATTACACATTTGTTACTGCCATACACCCATGCGCTATGCTTGGGACTTAACTTTTGATTATCTAGACCAAAGTAAATTAGGACAGGGTGCTACTGGATGGATAACACGCTATTTATTGCATCGTTTGCGCCAGTGGGATGTAGTGAGTGCCAACCGCGTTGATTATTTCATCGCTAATTCCCACCATACAGCCCGGAGAATTTGGCGCTGCTATAGACGAGAATCAACAGTTATTTATCCCCCAGTCAATGTGGATAATTTGCCATTTTTTTCGGAAAAAGCAGATTTCTATGTGACAGTTTCCCGGTTAGTCAGTTACAAACAAGTATCTTTAATAGTCAAAGCTTTTAATCAGTTACAGCTACCACTGGTAATTATTGGTACGGGACCGGAAATGAGTAAAATTCGTGATTTAGCTAACTCTAATATTCAAATCCTGGGATGGCAACCTGATGATGTGGTAAAAAAATATATGGCTAGAGCTAAGGCATTTGTTTATGCAGCTTGTGAGGATTTTGGCATCGCTTTAGTAGAAGCACAAGCTTGTGGCACTCCAGTAATTGCTTATGGTGCAGGCGGTGCTTTAGAAACAGTGCAAGATTTACATACTTGTATGGATACAGCTACAGGTATATTTTTTAGAACCCAAACAACAGCAGCAATTATGGCAGCAGTAGAAAAATTTGAAATTTCTCAAGGTTGTTTCCATCCTGAGTATATGCGATCGCACGCCGCCCAATTTTCATCACGAGTTTTTGGCGATCGCTATCTCCAATTTATCGACAAATGCCAGAAAGAAAAAATATCCCCAAACTAATTAGCAACATTTCATGACCTGTTTTATGGGCTTTTGGCAATTTATCCCCAGAAACAGTTCATTTTGGCTTTAAGATTGGGATTATGTGTGGTGTGGATTATTAAGGAGTATGATGACTGCCCAGAGTTCACTCCTCTCCGGTAAGCGATACCTACCCTTCAGGAATGGCAAAGCGAAACGGCAAAATACTAGCGCGTCTACGCGTACTGTTTTAAGACGTGGCCAAAAAACCAAAACGCCTAAGCTAAAACCCAGAGGTTTGTCTATTCCAGGTTTAAACGGAGAGTTTGCTAAACGACTATTTGATATAGTTTTTTCCCTGTTAGTCTTGATTTTGTTTTTCCCCGTCTATTTAATTTTATCCTTACTGATTGTTTGTAGCTCAGAAGGACCAATTTTTTATGTACAGGAACGGGTAGGCAAAAACTACAAGACTTTTAATTGTATTAAATTCCGCACAATGGTGAGCAATGCAGACGAAATGCTCATGGAAATCATGGAAACATCCCCCCATTTGCGACAAGAATTTGAAAACAGCTTTAAACTCAAAAAAGACCCCCGCATTACCAAAATTGGTCATTTTTTGCGAATTACCAGCTTAGATGAATTTCCGCAATTTTGGAACGTTCTCAAAGGAGATATGAGTGTTGTTGGCCCTCGCCCCTTAGTCAGCCCAGAACTGCCTAAATATGGTTGTCATATTGATCATATTTTAACAATTCGTCCCGGAATTACGGGATTATGGCAAGTTTCTGGACGCAATGACATTCCCTATCCTCGAAGAGTTCAAATAGACCTGCATTATGTCAAATTTAGAAATTTTTGGTTGGATTTATGGATAATATTTAAAACAATTGATATCGTGATCATACCCAAAAATAAGGGGGCATACTAAAGCAAAACTCAAATCATACCCATTGCTGAGTGCTGATTTAACTAGAAATCACTCAGCAATTTTGCTGTTAATGTCCCGCCCCTACTGAGCATAATTTCAACTCACAACTCAGCTACATAGCAGTCCTAAATAATTCCTAAAAACCTGTGGTTCTGATTTCTCTATTTCCTCTCTGCTGCAATAGAAAAACCCATAGAAACCCATCAATGGCGATATAAACATCATAGGGATCAAAATACTTTATAGCTTTACCCAGAATTTGCTTCAGGTAAAAATTGCTCTGAGTGAATTTCTTCTTTATAGTTAATTAGTCATATAGCTACATTACCTAAACTATCAATTTAACTGACTGACAGGAGAAGGATAATAACATGAGAAAATATGGTCTTGAAGTGCTAACTTGTATAAATCAAGATATAAATATCTTACCCAAAAGAACAAGGAACAATACACCATGACCCAAAATAAGCGTGCATTAATTACTGGGATAACTGGTCAAGATGGTTCATACTTAAGTGAATTGTTGCTAGAGCAAGGCTACGAAGTGCATGGTATTATTCGGCGCACCTCTACCTTCAACACAGACCGCATTGATCATATGTATGAAGATCCTCACAAAGAAGGAGCGCGGTTATTTCTCCACTACGGCGACTTAACAGATGGTACAACCCTACGCCGGATTTTAGAAGAAGTCCAGCCCACAGAAATTTATAACTTGGGCGCGCAATCTCATGTGAGGGTCAGCTTTGATTCACCGGAATATACCGTTGATGCAGTGGGAATGGGAACACTGCGTTTATTAGAAGCAATTCGTGACTATCAGCAACGTACAGGGATTCAGGTACGTTTTTATCAAGCCGGTTCCTCAGAAATGTTTGGTTTAGTCCAAGCAGTACCCCAAAGCGAAACTACACCCTTTTATCCCCGCAGTCCCTACGCTTGTGCTAAAGTTTATGCCCACTGGCAAACAGTGAATTACCGCGAGTCTTATAATTTGTTTGCTTGTAATGGCATCCTGTTTAACCACGAGTCACCCAGACGGGGGGAAACTTTTGTTACCCGCAAAATTACCAGAGCCGTTGCTAAAATTGTCGCGGGTCAACAGAAAACAATATTTATGGGTAATCTTGACTCCAAAAGAGATTGGGGATATGCCAAAGATTACGTAAAAGCAATGTGGCTGATGTTGCAGCAAGAGCAACCTGATGACTATGTAATTGCCACTGGTGAAACTTATTCTGTGCGGCAATTTTTGGAAAAAGCCTTTAGTTATGTCAACCTCAAATGGGAAGATTATGTGGAGTTTGATCAACGCTATATTCGACCCGCAGAAGTAGACTTGTTGATTGGAGATCCTACCAAGGCCAAACAAAAGTTAGGTTGGGAACCATCAGTTACCTTTGACGAGTTAGTAGCTCTCATGGTAGAAGCAGACTTA
This sequence comes from Nodularia chucula CCY0103, assembly GCF_963923915.1. Lineage (NCBI taxonomy): Bacteria > Bacillati > Cyanobacteriota > Cyanophyceae > Nostocales > Nodulariaceae > Nodularia > Nodularia chucula. Next base: position 6,850 of record NZ_CAWUOL010000043.1, read on the forward strand.
CAGGCTTTGGGTCATACTTCACCCAATGGCAATGGTAAAACTTCTAATGATATGGCTACTATTCGTCAAGAACTGGGCGCTCTCCACTTCTGATTAATACCGTAAAGAATAAAATTATGACCGCCTTACAACTTAAAAATCAACGCATTCTCGTCACTGGTGGGGCGGGTTTCCTGGGTCGTCAGGTGATTGATCAGCTGTGTCAGGCTGGGGCTGACCGTGCTAAAATTACAATCCCGCGATCGCGCGAACATGATTTACGTGTCCTAGCCAATTGCCAACGTGCAGTTGAACACCAAGACATTATTATCCACTTAGCCGCTCATGTTGGTGGTATTGGTCTTAACCGCGAAAAACCCGCAGAGTTATTTTATGACAATTTAATCATGGGGACTCAGCTAATTCACGCAGCCCATGAAGCGGGAGTCGCAAAATTCGTTTGTGTTGGCACTATCTGTGCTTATCCCAACTTTACACCAGTACCATTTAAAGAAGATGACCTCTGGAATGGCTATCCAGAAGTAACTAACGCTCCCTATGGTATTGCCAAAAAAGCCTTACTAGTGCAATTACAAGCTTACCGCCAGCAGTATGGCTTTAATGGTATTTACTTGTTACCAGTAAATTTATACGGACCAGAAGATAACTTTGACCCCAAAAGTTCCCACGTGATTCCGGCGTTAATTCGCAAAGTTCATGAAGCCCAGTTACGAGGAGAAAAACAACTCCCGGTTTGGGGTGATGGTAGTCCTACTCGTGAGTTTCTCTATTCTGAAGATGCGGCGCGGGGTATTGTTATGGGTACTACATCTTACAATGACTCGGAGCCTGTGAATTTGGGAACCGGTCAGGAAATTTCTATCCGGGATTTAATTACTCTGATCTGTGAATTGATGGAGTTTGATGGTGAAATTGTCTGGGAAACTGATAAACCTAATGGCCAACCCCGGCGCTGTTTGGATACTGAACGGGCGAAGCAAGCGTTTAACTTTACGGCTCAGGTCAGTTTTAGGCAAGGGCTGAAGAATACTATTGATTGGTATCGGCAACACGCGGTATAAGTAGGGGTGGGCAATGCCCACCTTTTTTTAACGCAGAGTTTCGCTGAGGTTAGCGCAAAGGTTCGCTGAGGTTTTTTGAGTGAGGAAGGCTGAGTTACGTCGGAGTTTAATTAGGGAACGGCGCGCGATTTCTGTGGGAGAATGGCGGCAAAGGAGCGATCGCATTTGTAGAAAGTTGCAATGTCATCCTCTGTTTAGTCAGGCTACAACTATCTTGGCTTATTTTAGTTTTCGTCAAGAACCAGACCTGAGTCCACTGTTTACTGATACTCAGTACAATTGGGGCTTCCCTCGTTGTGTGGGTCAGTCTCTCAATTGGCATTTCTGGACACCAGAAGAATCTCTGCACGAGAACGCTTATGGTATTCTTGAACCTCATGCCCATAGCCCAATTATTGAACCTGCGGCAGTTGATTTGATTCTGGTTCCCTGTGTCGCTTGCGACTATCAAAAATATCGTCTCGGCTATGGTGGTGGTTATTATGACCGCTTACTCAGTTCCGCACCTTGGGCAAATAAACCCACTATCGGTATTGTCTTTGATTTTGCCTACTTATCCCAATTACCTATTGACAGTTGGGATAAACCCTTAAAATTAGTGGTTAGTGAAAATTACTGTATCTAGACTCTTGTGAATATATTTTAAATATACCATTTTCTCAGTATTTATAACTAGTGGTTAAGTTGCCATAGATTATTTGACGGATCTGGCAGGTTCAAGATCAATTATCCATTGTGATCTTTGTTAACTTCCTTGGGCATATTAACTATTACACTAATCTGTAACTATTAAGCTTTAATTTCGTAATTTTAATGACAATATATTTAGAAATTCCTGGTTATTGCATTGGCGAAGCAATATATGAAAGTTCTAGTACCCTTGTATATCGGGGAAAAGTAGCGACGGACTCTACACCCGTGGTGATTAAGTTCATGCGGAATCAATATCCTCACTTTAATGAACTGGTTCAATTCTCCAACCAATACACTATTGCTAAAAATCTAGATATTCCCGGTATCCTTAAGCCCCATAGCTTAGAACTACACGGTAATAGGTATGCTCTGATTATGGAAGATTTTGGGGGATTTTCTCTCAAGGAAGAAATACAAAAATTGCGCCATCCCAGTTGGAAAAATCAAAATCATGGAGATGCTGACATTCTGAGTGATTTTTTCTCTATTGCTGTACAACTTGTCACCACTTTAGATCACATCCACAAACATCGAGTGATTCACAAAGATATTAAACCCGCTAATATCCTGATTAATCCCGATACTCGACAAGTAAAGCTGATCGATTTCTCTATAGCTTCCCTTCTACCCAGAGAAACTCAAGAACTTCACAATCCTCATGTCCTCGAAGGAACTCTGGCTTATTTATCCCCAGAACAAACTGGACGAATGAATCGCGCTATTGATTATCGCAGTGATTTCTACTCCCTGGGTGTGACTTTTTATGAATTTCTCACAGGACATTTACCTTTTCAGTCCGATGATCCTATGGAATTAATACACTGTCATATTGCTAAACAACCTCCTCCCATCCATGAACTCAATTCAGACATTCCCCCGGTGGTGTCAGATATTGTTAATAAACTGATGGCTAAAAATTCCGAAGAGCGCTATCAAAGTGCTTTAGGGCTAAAATATGACTTAGAAAAATGTTTACAGCTATGGGAAGAAACACATCAGATTCCCCACTTTGACTTAGGCCAACAGGATATTTCAGAGCGTTTTATCATCTCAGAAAAGCTCTACGGTCGGGAAATAGAGGTAAATAAACTGCTAGCCGCTTTTGAACGCATCAGTTTAGGTAATAGTGAGTTGATGTTAGTGGCTGGTTTCTCTGGTATTGGCAAAACAGTGGTGGTTAATGAAATACATAAACCAATTGCGCGACAACGTGGCTACTTTATTAAAGGCAAATTTGACCAGTTACAGCGCAACATCCCATTTTTAGGATTTGTGCAAGCCTTTCAAGATTTAATAGCGCAACTCATTTCCGAAACCGATAGTCAATTACAGCAGTGGAAATCTCAGATTATGACTGCATTGGGTGAACAAGGTCAGGTAATTATTGAAGTTATTCCGGAACTAGAACAAATTATTGGCAAACAGCCCCCTGTAGAAACACTATCTGGGAATTTAGCACAAAGCCGCTTCAACTTACTATTTGAAAAATTTATTCGAGTTTTTGCTAATGCAGATCATCCTCTAGTTATTTTCCTCGATGATTTGCAATGGGCTGATTCAGCATCACTAAAGTTGATGCGCTTGCTCATGGTTGAAAATAATAACGGCTATTTGTTATTAATTGGAGCCTATCGAGATAATGAAGTCAATGGGATTCATCCCTTAATGTTAACTATTAATGAAATCTGTCAAGCTAAGTCTACTGTGAACATAATTAACTTAGCCCCATTGACAAAATATAACATTAGTGAATTAATTGCTAATACTTTTAGTTGTTCTCCAGGTTTGGCTGCGCCATTAACAGATTTAGTATATCAAAAAACTCAAGGAAATCCGTTTTTTACTAATCAGTTTCTCAAGTATTTACATGAAGAAGGTTTGATTAATTTTAATCGAGAAAATGGTTATTGGCAATGTGATATTAGTCAAGTTAAAGCTTTATCATTAACAGATGATATTTTAGAGTTTATGGCCAATCAGTTGCAAAAATTACCACAGGAAACCCAAAATCTACTGCAATTAGCAGCTTGTATTGGCAACTCTTTTGATTTGGCAACATTGGCAGTTGTTTATCAAAAATCTCAGTCTGAAACAGCAATAAACCTCTGGAAAGCTTTACAAGAAGGGTTGATTTTGCCGTTAGCAGATGTTTATAAGTTCTTCCAAAGTGATGAATATATAAAATTACCTAATAATAAAACATCTATTGTCTATCGTTTTTTTCATGACCGTGTACAGCAAGCTGCATATTCACTAATTCCAGATGAAGAAAAACATAAAACTCATTTAAAAATTGGGGAGTTATTGTTAAAAAATTTGCCGGAAGTGGAACGAGAGGAGAAAATTTTTGAGATTGTAAATCAGTTAAATATTGGCTCTCATTTAATTACTCAAAAATCTGAAATAAATAAACTTATTAAACTAAATATTATAGCTGGAAAGAAAGCCAAACTTTCTACTGCTTATGCTGCTGCTGTAGAATATTTTTCTACTGGAATTTATCTGCTGGGTGAAGATAGTTGGCAGAATGATTATCATCCCACATTGGTGTTATCTAAAGAATTAGCAGAAGCTGAGTTTCTCAATGGTAATTTTGATCAATCTTTAGCGTTAATTAACAAAATTTTAATTGCTGCTAAATCAGCTATTGAGAAAGCAGAGATATATGAATTACTAATTATACAATACAGTCTGATGTCGCAGTTATTAGACGCTATTCAAACAGGAATTACTGCACTGCGTTTGTTAGAGGTGGAGATTGATCCAGTAGATTTAGATTTGGCGGTAAAACAGGAGTTAGCAGCAGCTGAAGAAAATGTTGGCGATCGCCAAATTTCCAAATTGATTGATGCACCAGAAATGGTGGATGTGAAGCAAAAATTAATAGTAAGGTTATTAGTGGCTTTAGTTCCGCCTACCTATATCACTTCTAATTTTAATTTATATATGCTGGTGTCCCTGAAAGCTATGAATCTTTCCCTTCAGTATGGCAATATGCCAGAGTCAGCAATGGGATATTCAGGTTATGGGCTGATTTTAGGTACAGTTGTGGGGGATTATCAATCTGGCTATGAGTTTGGGTTACTTGGTTTTAAGTTGAGTCAAAAATTTAATTATTTGTCTCAAGTTTCTCAGACAAGTTTTGTCCTGGCAAATTTTATTCACATTTGGGCTAAACCAATTCAAGGTGTAACTTTAATTAATGATCAAGGCTATGAAGCCGGATTAAATTCAGGAGATTTACAATATGCTGGTTATAACATTTCCGGGAAAATTTGTACCCAACTATTTCAGGGAACTCAGCTAAATAGTATTCTAGAAGATGTTTTACAGTACCTAGAATTGGTCGCTAGAAATAAAAATAAACCTGTTAGTGATATTTTAAAAGGGATTCAGTTTTTTATTCTGGAGTTATTAAGCAGTAAAGCAGCAGAACCAGAAGGTTTAATATCTGGATTACCTTTACCTAAAGATAAATTCGTAGAAGAGTGTACTGCATCTAAAAGTTTTTTTGCTTTAGGTATTTATTATGTTTACCAAATGCAATTATCCTGCATTAATCGGGAATTTGCTCAAGGATTAAATCATGCTTTAGCAGCTAGTAAAATTATTAATAGTATTGCTGGACATACAACTTATTCAGAATATAATTTTTATTATTCTTTGATTTTATTAAATATTTATGCTCAGGCTACGGAAGAGGAAAAAACTGAATATTTAGCACAGATAAAAGCTAATCAACAACAACTGAAGATTTGGGCTGATAACTGTCCTGATAATTTTTTGAATAAATATTTGCTGGTAGAGGCAGAACTTAGCAGGGTGACGAAAAATACTTTAGCCGCAGTGGATTTGTATGACCAGGCTATTGAGTTATCTGCAAGTAACGGGTTTATTCATAATCAAGCATTAGCCAATGAATTAACGGCAAAATTTTATCTGGAATGGGGAAAAAATTGTATTGCTCAAGAGTATATGATCCAGGCTTACTATGGTTATATACATTGGGGTGCTAAGGCTAAAGTTGCGGCTTTGAGCAAACAGTATTCACAGCTTTTAGATCCTATTTTGTCCAAAAGTCAAACATTTTTAAGCACCGATGAAACTATTGTAGCATCCTCTAAGGTCAGTTATAGTAAATCATCTTCTGCAAATGCTTCATTAGCTTTGGATGTGGAGACAGTTTTCAAGGTTTCTCAAGCACTATCTAATGAAATAGAGTTACAAAGTTTGCTCTCTACTCTGATGCAGATAATGATTACTAATGCAGGGGCAGAAAAGAGTATATTAATGTTGCTGGATGATCGGAATTTGACTATTGAGGCGATCGCCAAATCAACACAAGCCCCTATTGTTTTACAATCTATTCCTGTAGAAAAAAGTCGAGAGTTACCTCTGAGTTTAATTAATCTAGTCAAGCGGCGACTGGAACCGGCGGTAATCATCAACGCTTCTGTACATCCATTACTTTTGGCTGACCCTTATATTGTAGAGCAACAGCCTAAGAGTTTGTTGTGTATACCTATTCTCAACCAAGGCAAACTGCTAGGAATATTATATTTAGAGAATAATTTGACAACTGGTGCATTTACCAGCAATTGCGTTGAACTGCTCAATTTGGTTTGCTCCCAAGCGGCGATTTCTTTAAAAAATGCTCGTCTCTACAAGCGTTCTCAAAATTATGCTCAACAAGTGGAACAGTCTCTGAAGGATTTGCAGCAAATGCAACTACAACTGGTACAGAGTGAGAAAATGTCAGCTTTAGGTAATTTGGTGGCTGGTGTCGCTCACGAAATTAACAATCCTATCGGTTTTATTGCAGGTAATTTAGAACCTGCGACGGAATATGTGCGAGATTTATTTAGTTTAATTGACCTCTATGAGGAACATTACTCTCCACCAGTTAGAGAAATTATAGAACATATTGAAGAAATCGATTTGCAGTATCTCCGCTCTGATTTGCCAAAATTAATTTCTACAATGAAAGAGAGTGTCAAGCGAATGCGTGGAATTAGCAACAGTCTCCGCATTTTTTCCCGCTCAGATAGCGATTATCCAGTTGTTTATAATATTCATGATGGGATTGATAGTACCCTTTTAATTTTACAACACCGTTTAAAAGCTAATGAGCGCCATCCTGAGATTCAAGTGGTGCGAGATTATGGTGATTTACCTGGGATCAAATGCTTTCCTGGACAGCTTAATCAAGTATTCATGAATTTTTTATCTAATGCCATTGATGCTTTAGAGGAAGCTAACGTTGGATATACTTTCTTTGAGATTGCTAAAAATCCTAATATCATAAATATTAAAACTAGCTTAAGTCAAGATAAAAATCATGTTGTGATTCGGATTCAAGATAACGGCGTAGGAATGTCAACAGAAGTCAGAGAAAGAATATTTGACCATTTATTTACGACTAAACCTGTGGGTCAAGGTACGGGATTAGGACTAGCGATCGCCAGGCAAATTGTGGTAGATAAGCATGGTGGCAATATTGATGTAGAATCGACACTGGGAGAAAGTACAGAGTTTATCATTACCTTGCCGATCAATGCTCAGGAGTAAAATTGAGTAATTTGTATATTCCCAAATCACGCCTAAAACTGATTTTAATCTATGGGTTGTTAAGTGCGATCGCCCTTGTCACCCTATTTCCTTTGCTGTGGTTAATCAGTACAGCCTTAAAATCTCCTACCGAAAATCTTTTACAGTCACCACCGCAGTTATTACCCAGTCAACCAACATTTAATAACTTCTTGAGTGTATGGCGATCGCTACCCTTTGGACAATACCTGTATAACAGCACCTTAGTAGCAATCCTGACTGTGGGGTTAAATTTGCTATTTTGTTCTTTAGCCGCTTATCCCTTAGCCAGACTATCATTTATTGGGCGCAACTCCATTTTTATTGCCATAGTTTCTACAATCATGATTCCCTTTCAAATAGTCATGATTCCCCTGTACATTTTGACAGTGCAACTAGGCTTAAGAAATACTTATTTAGGGATAATTTTTCCCAGTTTAGCTTCAGCATTTGGGATTTTTTTACTGCGACAAGCCTTTATGAGTGTCCCCAAAGAAATAGAAGAAGCCGCTCGCCTAGATGGTAGTTCAGAGTTAGGCTTATGGTGGCATATTATGTTACCAGCAATTCGCCCAGCTTTAGTTACTCTCTCTCTTTTCGTCTTCATTGGTTCTTGGAGCGACTTTCTTTGGCCTTTAATTGTCATCCAAGACGAAAGTTTATACACCCTCCCCTTGGGAGTAGCAAAATTAGAGGGGACATTTTCCCTAGACTGGCGATTAGTAGCTGCTGGTTCCATAATTTCCATTGCTCCCATACTGCTATTATTTGTATTTTTACAGCGCTACATTGTACCCACAGAAACTAGTGCTGGTGTCAAAGGGTAATTTTTAAGGACTAGGGAGTGTGGGGAGTGAGTGGGGGGGAAAGAATTGTAATTTCCCTCTGATATGGGCTTTTATGAGTTGTGATAAAATAAAAAAAACTCCCTCATTTCATTAAAGTTATGTACACTTCACAACTGCGTCAAGAAATCAACTACAACTTAGAAAGACTATCTCCAGAAAAGTTAAAAATAGTTGCCGAATTTTTAGCTTATCTAGCAGATAAAGAAAGTGAATTAGCCACTCAAGAAATACTTGATATTCCTGGTTTTATTGCATCTTTTGAGAAAGGTAAACAAGATGTAGTTGAAGGTCGAGTTAAAAATTGGAAAAACATCAGGTCTGATGTATAATGTTGTCTTATCTGCTGAAGCTGAGGAAATTTATGTTTCTGCAAGACAAAGTTTAGCTAAAAAACTAGCCAGGTGCTTTAAACAGCTAGAACAAAATCCCCATTTTCATCCTAATATTAAATCTCTTAAAGGTAATTTATCAGGATATTACCGTTATCGTATTGGTGAATATAGGGTAGTTTATGAAATTGATGATACAAAAAATCAGGTTATAGTAACTACTATTGCTCATCGTTCCAAGGTGTATGAATAAACTCTCATTTATTTATCAAATATTATTAAAAAATGGAAGTCGGGTATATTTGCCACACCTTTAAATTCCCGACTTCTCACATTAATTGATAATGTACTCAAAGTATTTACAGCAACCGCAAAGGAAGTTAGGACATAAGCTGATCATAAAAGTTAGACACAGAAAGGCTTTTACCCTACTCCCTACTCCCTACTCCCTACTCCCTACTCCCTACTCCCTACTCCCTACTCCCCAGCTATATTATCTCACTTAACTAAAGCCAAATTAACTGTATGAGGCTCCTCCATCCGTTGCTGGGTGCTAGCTTTAATCACATCGAAATAGCGACGCAAAACTGATACTTGTACCGCATGGGGACGATAATTGAGATTACCTTGCTTTTCAAACAGTGGTGCTGATGCGATCGCCTGATAATCAGAGTTATGCTGAGAATTATGGCTCACCCAAGCATCATCTGGAGTTGTAGGGATTAAACCCGCCGGTAACTCACCCTCCATAAAAGCCAACAACCGTTGCTGACAAATACTCGTATTCACCCCAGAACCCTCAAATAACTGAAGAACTTCGCTAAAAGATAAAGTTCTATCTGGTAAGAGGCGCAACAACTCCATAAACAAGAAATAATCTGTGTACTGTTGCTTCGGTTCGTCTAAAACCTGGGGATGCAAAGGTAACATCGCCAAGCCATAAGCCACCCGACTACACTGAGGTACACCGTTTTCACCCAGATAGGAATCTTGGATAATTTTCGTATTCGGGAGTTTTTGACGTAACCAATTATTTACAGCACCTAAAGAAGCCACCCCACCAGTCAACACAGCTTGATTAATTGCTTCCGTCGGTATACCACGAGCCACTAACAACTTATTAAATTCTCGGTTCAAACGGCGCACAAAGGGAATAAATACCTGATTTTCTAAATCCTTGCGCTGTAGAACCCATTTTTGATCCGCCAATTCCCAAGTAAAAGTATCCTGTTGTTGCAAAATCAGCTTTATAGCCACTGCTGCATCTAACACCGCCTGTCCTAACAAAGAGCTTTCTAACCTCTGCTGGAGCCGAATCCGCGCCGTGGTATCTGGTTCTCCTAATTGCGGTAACTCTAATTCTTCTAATCCCAAACTTTCCCAGCGCATTTGGTCTAAATTAGGAAGATTAGGTTGCCATTGCCAAGAATTTGTGGTATCTGTTTGGTCATTTTCCAGGTTCAATTCCCGTGTTTGGCGATATTTGGGGGGAATTAGTAACTGACAGATAATATCTTGCTCAATGCCATTACTAGCGTAAGCAAAACTATGGAGCATAAAATCATTGTGGGTCAATGGCTGTCCATTTTCTGGTACATCAACCAGGGCCATTTCTGTGTTACTTGCGCCGATATTAATCACAAAAGTGTTACCAACTAGAGAATCACCATCAGGTTTGGCGGAATGTAAACCTTGGGAATCGCTGATTTGAATAGTTCTACCATCAGCAGGATTAAGTGTATTTAATAAACTGGCGATCGCCTCTTCCACAAAAAATACTTGCTGAGGATGTGCCACTAATTTACTAGTTAATACAGCTTCTCGCAGATTAAAGCGATATTGTTCCGACCAGCCAGATGGACAAGTGCAAATTACACCCGCCAGATTATTCATAATATTATGGAAACTTTCTGCACTGATACCCACAGCACTAGCAATTAAACCTTGAGTTGTACTGTGGCGATCTGATTTTAGAGTCAATAATAACTTAGAAAGCGATCGCACCACCCAAATCAAAGGCCCAGCCGAAAACTTATTAAACTGCAACACAGGTTCCCATTGTTTTTGCTGATTCTGATAGGGAATAGCCACCTGCAAATATGGCTTCAACTGCACCGAGTAAGCATGATTTTGAGGTTCCACCCTCTCCTGTACCTCACTACCGCCATTCTCTCCCACAGACACAGCAGAATTAGTTGGTAGATAAACCTCTGCTGGTAAACGGAACGACGGTTGAAAAGAAATCTCCCCATCCGTTGACCAACAAACCGGATAAACCACAGCCTCAGAACGATTCAACAAAGCCGCAGAAATTCCAGTTGTACCCACATCCAAACCCAGATACCAAACAGCATCCCCCATATTCCGCATCAAATCTGCATCATTTCCCCCATCAGAAATTGCGATTACAGAACTTTCTGCATCAACATTTGCAACTTCCTGTGGTTTTGCCGTTGAGGGACTAAAATCGAAATCCGTTTCTGGTTGCGGCCAAGATATCGGGTTAACCTGGAATAAATCCACATCAGCATCACCTAAAATCGGCTGATCTATACTCTCTGTAAAATCCCCAAAAATATCCAAATCCCCATCAGCTACCAACCGCTCATCAAAAGTATCTAAATCCTGATTTAATTGTTGTATCTGCTCCTCATCTAAAGTAATATCTGGCAGATTTACAGATAAATTTTGTTGGGGTGACAGCAAATTTTCCCCTGGTGAAGCCGGAATATAATGATCTACATCCCCCCGTTCCGGAATATTCAGCAATACTTCCCTATCTTCCCTTAAATTAGTTTCTGGAGAAATTTCTGGTGTTATTTCTAACTCTTCCTCTTCACCACTGGCTGGAGCAAATAACTCATTTACAGATGTGTCAGAAATTTCTGGTGTTATTTCTAACTCCGCCTCTTCACCACTGGCTGGAGAAAATAACTCATTTACAGATGTATCAGAAATCACTGTTGCTGATGCCAACTCTCCCTCTTCACTACCCACCAAATCAAATAATTCACTCAGAGAAGTAATTGTCTCAGCACTAGTAGGATGAGTCGCTACATTCTCAGCCAAATCTACCTCTGTAGACGATGCAGATAAATCCGGCGCTATTTCTCCCTGAATATCTGCTTCAAAAAACAATTCTTTCCAGGACTCTGATTCTGTCTCTGCTGGCTCAAACCAAGGATCTGGAACCTGTTCCATTGCTTGAACAACAGGTGTCTCCTCTGCAATTAGCTCTGGCTCCGCACCATCAACTACAGGTGTCTCCTCTGCAATATCAAAACCTTCATCAGTACCCAATAAACTGGCATAAAGTTGATCTACTTCATCACCAATTAAATCCAAATCATCCTGCTGTAATTCATTCACACTGTGACTAGATGAGAGATAATCATCCACACCTAGCTCTAATAGCATGGCATCCAGATCATCACCAACCCTATCATCATCATCCTCTTGATCAAATATCAGTGCAGAGGAAACCTCTGGTGTGATTAATTCCTGTGGCTGAGTGGTGACAATTGGTGCTGGCTGAATGCTATTTTTCTCAGTGGATAATGCAGACAGAGATTGATTATTTTCTAAATCTGAAAGAGATAACACAGTCATAGGAGCTTGTTGCTGCAACAACTGGGTTAAATTATTCAGAAATTGCACCATTAACTGCTCACCCTGCACCCCGCGACTGTGCATTCTGGCTAACCCTTGAGATAATGACTCGTGATAAGTATTGATATTGCGCTGTAAAGCCTCAAATACAAAATTCACAGTCCCATCTAGAGATAGTAAACGTTGGTCTAACTCCTTAGTCAAATGTGTTAACCGTTCCGCTTCCTCTGCTCCTTCTAAAAAGGATTGACTGCTAACAGATGCTAATTCTGTGTTACTTTGATAATTCGTAATCTCAGAACTAGCCCCCACCTGTGGCGCTAAATTAGAGGGAATGCGGCTGACAAGTAACTGCAAAAATTCTGCAATCATCTTTTCTTGGTTAGCCCACTGCTGGCTTAAAGAATACTGGTATAGTCTTCTTTGTTCTAACTGTCTAATTTCCTGTACCAGATTGGCTCGATCTTCCATCATTGCAGCTAATTCTGCTCGCAAAGGCTGGATTAATTGCTCTAATAGTAAGTTACCTTGTTCCGGCTCAGTTGGCTTTGGCTGTGCTAAAGATTGGTTATTGGTTTGATTAACAAATTTCTCTAATAAAGGCGACCTCTGAGCCTCTGGCTCTTGGTCACTGCTATCCATAATCTTACTCTCGCTCTGCTGTACCAGAAATTGGCGAATTTTCTCTAAAATCTCTTTAGTTTCCGGCGCTTGATTAGACAACAGCCTAGACAGGCCTTTATGACTGTTGTTGAGTAATTTGTCAATGTCTGCGATCAATGCTTGGATTTCATCTGCACGGGAAGTCACTTTAGATTACCTTAGCTAGAAATTTACTTTAACTTAATGAAAATTATCAATTTTCCCCAGTGGAGAACCCTGGGAACTCCTAACTGAAATTATGTTATACATTAACTTAGTGGCTATCTGGCATTTATAAATACAAAAAGCATTCCCAATTGATTTTTATACAGGCTGCTTTTTCCTCTTATCATACACGGGATGTTACAAATTCTCGGAGGTGTTTAGTGACAAAATGTCTAAAATGACTGCGATCGCTAAACTGCCGTATAAAAAAAACTGGCTAGCATCTGTACTCAACTAAGTGAATACATGATAGTGTAATTTCATTCCTGAAAAAGGTTATGCTTTGATAGTTTAAGCTGGATATAGCTTCTTATTTGTTTTATATATAACAGCTTAAATAAACGTATCGTAATGGAAGATCGATATACTGTGCAAGCCACCAGCAATCCTGGGATGATATCTTCGGCTCCCTTTTTTCAAGGGTTGCCAGAATCTGCTATAGAATTAGCCCTCACCCATCTTGTGACTCGTTCACACCCCAGCAACCAAGTAATTCTCCTAGAAAATGACTGGGGTGGTGCTGTATATTTTATACTAGATGGCTGGGTGAAAATTCGTACCTACAACCTAGAAGGTAAAGAGGTGACACTGAATATTATTGGCAAAGGCGAATTATTCGGTGAAATGGGAGCATTAGATGAAGTACCACGATCTACTGATGTCATTACCCTCACTCCCACAATGATTGGTAGTATGCCATCTCAAGATTTTGTCAAGCTGCTGCACACAGAACCATTAGCCGGACTACGATTATCACAATTAATGGCTCGACGCTTACGACAAGTCAACCGGAGGCTCAGGTTACGAGAATCTGATAGTCAGTCACGTGTAGCCGATACTTTATTATTTCTGGCCGAAGGACAGGGAACACAAGGACAAAAAGGAACGGAAATTCCCAATTTACCTCACCGAGAATTGAGTAGTTTAAGTGGACTAGCCAGGGAAACAGTGACACGAGTATTAACCAGGCTAGAAAAAAAAGGCTTAATTGCAAAATATAGTGAGACAATTTGTATTCCCGATTTATCAGCTCTGGAAAAAATGATTGTCTAAAATACCCGCAACTGATACTAATTCACAGTAGTGGAGGACTGGCCGCAAAGTCGTTAAAACTTTTTTCACCATGAGCATTTCCGATTCTCTACCAGATGACACCCCATCGCCGCAGTTTCATAACGCGCTCAATCAAAATTTAAATCAACACCAGTTGCAACAACCTAAAATAAAAGTTGATGCGCCTTTACGAATGGTGGAAACAGCATTCTTAGCCAGTGCAGGCAGCCTGATTTGGTTCATTAATTTCTACTTCCCTTTAGGGCCGTTATTACGCATATTTTTTCCCATACCCATCGCTTTAGTTTACCTGCGTTGGGGTAAAAGAGCCTCATGGATGGCTGCCATTACTTCTGGTTTGCTGCTATCAGTATTAATGGGGCCGGTTAGGAGTTTATTATTTGTCATGCCCTTTGCTTTTATGGGTGTGCTGTTAGGTGCAACATGGTATCGTCGTGTTCCCTGGATTGTATCTATCACCTTGGGTACACTTTTGGGTTCATTGGGGGTGTTTTTTCGGTTGTGGTTACTGTCTGTGTTGTCCGGTGAAGACCTCTGGATTTATGCGATTAACCAGGTAACAGAAATAATAGAGTGGGTATTTCTCAGGCTGGAATTATTAGCTACTCCCAGTTTGTTCATGGTACAAATAGGGGCTTTGGCTTTAATTGTGCTGAATAACTTTATTTACCTGTTTATGGTACACGTAGCAGCGTGGCTATTACTGGATAGGTTGGGAAATTCTATTCCCCGTCCGCCAGAATGGGTACAGGTTCTTATGGATTATGAAGGCTGAATAATTGATTCGTATTTATACTCAAATAGAACAGGGTGAGAAATGGATTTCTAAGTATAGGCAGAGTTTACCTGTGTTTGCCTGTGTCTTAGGTTTTACTGATACTGGTTTAATTCCAGGAATTTCGGCAGCTGGTAGTACCCCAGAAGCGCGAAGATATACGGCCTGTGCTGATGCGGAATTTTTATATTATGGCAGAAGACGAAAACCTGTCTATCCTCTACCACCACTAACTGCTGGTGCTTCACCTGTAATTATTTCTCGTGCTGTTGTAGAAGCCCTAAATATTCCCGTTTATTTGTTTAACGCTGGCTTACCTCAGTCGCCATCGGTACCAGTGATTGATTTGGGTGGCTCTCCGGCTAAGTGTTTAAGTCAAGGTGCTGCTATGGAAATTACTACAGTACACCACCTGCTGAAACAGGGGCTATTGTGGGGAGAACGCCTAGCGGCTAGTGTTCAATCGGGGTATGTGATTTTAAGTGAGTGCGTTGTGGGAGGTACGACAACTGCTCTGGGAATTTTAACTGGTTTAGGTATAGATGCCCAGGGAAAAGTCAACAGTAGTCACCCTGTTTGTAATCATACACAAAAATGGGAAGTAGTAGCAGCAGGACTGGAGAGAATGAGGGCCTCTGGGGGAAAATTATTATCTTCCTCCTCTGCGGTGATAGATCCCTTAGCACTGGTGGCCGCACTAGGTGATCCTATGCAGGTTGTGGTAGCGGGAATGGCGATCGCCGCTAGTCGTCATTGTGGTGTTATGCTGGCAGGTGGAACACAAATGCTGGCAGTTTATGCTTTAATCAATGCGATCGCACAAGCCTACAGCCTATCTTGGCAACCAGCAGAAATCATCGTAGGAACCACCCGTTGGGTAGCAGAAGATCCCACTGGCCGCACCGTTGAACTAGCCCTCAGCTTAGGAAAAACCATCCCTCCCCTACTTGCTACTCAGTTGAGCTTTGCTAACTCCCGTTATCCCCAACTTCAGGCTTATGAACAGGGCTTTGTCAAAGAAGGTGTAGGCGCTGGATCTGCCTGCATCGCCGCCCATCTCAGCCAAAATTGGTCACAAGATCAACTTTTAACAGCCATTGAAGCTCAACTAGCGCAGGGAATGTTAATGAACTCTGACTTTCATTAATTGCTCTTCTAAAGCAGCAATACGATTGTATGCAGCAGTTAATTGTGCTGTTAGTCGTTGTATTTGAATTTCTGGTGTTAAGTTGTGATCCCCACCTTGGCGATTCATGTCTAAAGAAATACCATCAGTTAATATATCCTTATGTGTAATCAAAAGCCCAAAATTCACAATTCACAATTGATGCAACGACGGTCTTTTTTAGTAGGTGCTAGTGGATTAGCTCTTTCACAGATGTTAATTGGCTGTAGTAGCAGCAACCAGACTGAATTTGATGTGCAATTATTAAAAGGTTCTATACCGAGTCAGATAGTTGCTCAGTTTCGCCAAAGTTTAGAGCAAAAAATTAAGTTAAATTTTACCCCTGTAGAGCAGATACAAGATTTATTTAAACAATTACAAACTTGGCAAAAGCCATCACCAACGGGTGAAGAATCATTCTGGAATCGTTTTATCCCATTTAGAGAATCTTCACCAGAAGTTGCGTCTGACTTAGTGACATTAGGCGATTATTGGCTCAAAGCAGCTATTGAACAAAAGCTGATTCAACCAATTGAAGAAACAGAAATTAAACAGTTAAAAAACTGGTCTACTTTAGATACAAGATGGCGCGAACTTGTAACCCGCGACGACCAAGGAAATTTGGATAATCAAGGAAAAGTTTGGGCTGCTCCCTACCGTTGGGGGAGTACAGTCATTGTTTATAATCGTCAAAAGTTACAAAATTTGAGTTGGAAGCCGCAAGATTGGAGTGACTTGTGGCGAGATGAATTACAAAACCGAATTTCTGTAGTCGATCAATCTAGAGAAATCATCGGTCTAGTGTTAAAAAAGCTAGGAAAATCCTACAATACAGAAAATCTCGAAACCATCCCAGATTTAGAAAATGAACTGAGAGCATTTAACCAACAAGTAAGATTCTATAGTTCTAACAACTACCTAGAACCACTAATTATTGGAGATACTTGGGTAGCAGTTGGTTGGTCTAGCGACATCATACCCCTACTGGCACGTTATCCTCAACTAGTTGCCGTTGTTCCCAAATCAGGAACAGCAATTTGGGCAGATTTATGGGTACGTCCCACAGGAGCGCAAAAAGCCACTTTTTCATCCCAATGGGTTGACTTTTGTTGGGAACCAAACATTTCACCAGAAATTTCTCGATTAACTAGAACTAATTCACCAATTTACCCCAATACGGCTTCATCCCAACTTCAGGAACCATTTAGAACCCTATTACAGAGTAATAGTGAAATTTTCGCCAAAAGTGAATTTCTGCTTTCTCTACCTCCATCAGCCATTCAGCAGTATGAGTCTTTGTTTACCAAAATTAAGCAAAATTAAGAATTAGTTGGGTTAGTTTCTAGAAAGACCGCAACAATCCTAAAGGTTTTTGAGTATTCATCTGGATACGGCAGGATACTGGAGTTGTGGCAAAATTACAAGTGTAAGTTGCCAACAGGTTTTGTTGATAATTGAAAACTCTCAAGTTATAACCTTCTTTTCTCGTACTGCTACCCAAGCGATTAATAAAATCGTAGCGTTCTATATAATCCAGCAAGCTCCAAATTTGCTGATTCACTATCAAGTCTACTCTGGCAGGTTCTTCCTCCCTAGCTGGATATACTATCCAATTATCTAAAAGCTTGTTTTCTGAATTTTCTTTTTCCCACCATAAACTAGGAGTAGTTAATCCTTCTGGGTTAATGGTATTGGCTGTCATCACATTCACATCAGGCTTAGTCAATAAGGCCGGGTCAAAAGGCTCATCTGAAGGGGATGGGACTGATGATTTTTGCGCGTGTGAGGGTAAAATTGGTGACAGAAAAATTGTACTGAGGTAAATAATTAGCAGTAGAGAAAGGGATGTTTTGGGACTAGATAATTTGTATCTCAGCATGAACATACACCATTTTTAATTTATGCTTAATCTTGAATGTGGTGATCATTTATCGGTGTTGGCTAAACTTTGAGGGCAAAAACACGAAGTCTTTTGTAGTCAGCCTTCCAACTACCATCAGAGTACATTTGCGGTGGAAGTGACTGCTCTACATGATTAACAAGTTGTGTTTTTTGGTCAGAAGATAATCCTGCTATGAAGTTGCCGGCAAACATTTGAATCCAGTTGGCTATTCCCGCTTGTTTGTCTGCTAGGGGAGTGGGACGGTTAAATAGGATGGCATAAGTAACATCAAAACCTTGCTTTTCTAAGAGGGTGGTGTATTCGCCAATACTGGGAAAATACCAAGGATTTAATATTTCTAGTTTGGGGATACCCAGTGCTTCTAAACCACTGTACAAAGCTTTGGTTATGGCCTGTACGTTTCCTTTACCACCCAACTCGGCGACAAAACGCCCTCCTGATTTTAGTGCTTGATGCACACAGGCGATCGCCGCCTCTGGTTCTTTGACCCAATGCAAAGTCGCGTTGGAAAATACTGCATCTAATGGCTGGTCTAGTTGAAAGTTTCTAGCATCAGCGACATCAAATAATAAGTGAGGATAGTTTTGTTTAGCTTTCTCAATCATGGCATCTGAGCTATCAATTCCGATTACCTCAGCACCACTCAAGGAAATTTTTTCGGTAAGTTGTCCCGTACCACATCCCAAATCCAAAATGGATTCTCTTGGTTTAGCATTGAGCAATTTCAGCAATTCTTCTCCATATTGCCAAACAAAAGCGTGTTGCTCTTCATAGAGGTGACTATCCCAATCATTATTAGGGGAACTTTCCGGAGAAAATTCGGGGTTTTGGGAAACATCGTTTTTCATGATCAATTTAACCAGCTTTTAAACGAGTATAGAATTAATTAGCACTTACGCACTAGTCACGAAAGAATGAACCACGTTGGTGCTAGCCTCTCCTTTTGGGAGAAGAAACTAAGGACAGAAAGGAAAGAGAGTTTGAGAGGTATTTTGCGTAAGTGCTATTAATAGTTTGATTCATACACTCCTAAAAATTTGGCAATGTTCTGTAAGAGATATACAGATAAAATGGAGTTGTTTTTATGTTGAGGTAATTTCTTAACAGCCTATGATTTACCGAAAAATACTAGGTATTAAATAAGTAGCTCCCGAATATAGTAGATAAAAAGCCGAGCCAAAAAACAAAGTATTTAAAATGGTGATGATATAACCTAATGCCATCAATATCCCATCAGATTCAATGGTTGCTACTGCCAATAATAGCATTCCCACAGCCGGAAGCGGATTTGAAAAAGGAGGATATGGTGACATTAGTAACACTACTAACCAAGTTAGACATATTCCATTTATACGCCAAGTTATCTGATGTTCACTAACTTTTTTCAAGCGTGGGCGGGAAATTTTTTCTAACAACTTAGTGACTCTATGTAAATTTTGTAACAATTTTTGGGCAAACCAATTAGGAAATTGTATAGTGGCAATTTTTTTGGGAAGCCAAGGTGTACGTCTTCCTAAAGCCATCTGTGCTGACATGAGCAAGCAAGCAATACCAAGAGGGGTGCTTAAGCCTGGTGGTGTCGGCAATAAAAATGGTAATACCAATAATGCAATGACTAAGCTAAAACCGCGTTCTGAAGTTTCTGAGATAATATCACCTAGAGTCAGTGGGTTTTTGGCTAGGCGTTGCAGGAGGAATTTAATGTCTTGAGAAAATCTCAGGGGCATTGCACTTAAGTTAATGGGAATTTAGACAAGAGCAATAACTTAATTTTATCTATAATTAACTAGTTCGGAAATTTGAAGAGCAAATAAAAGCAAATAAAAGTTATGTGAATGATTGTTTTTCATGATAGCTGGGATTAACAGCAGCTAACAGTAGAAAAGATGAGTATGGTGAACAGACTGATCATGGTGCAGTAGTTATCGTCATAACAGCAATGAAATTTTCATCCTGTTATCTATTTGTGGGAAATCCATGACATCTCAAGAATTTTTAGAAAATTTGGCTACAGCAGCTACAGATCCCGAAAAACTAATGGTTGTTGCTGAATACTTAGAAACAACTGCAATGGACAATGCAACTACTCCCAGATGGCGCAGCATTCCTTACAGTTCTGAAATTGAGATGGCGCTGAAAAATTTGGCTTTTCATTTAGAAGGACTTGCCGAGGCAAAAAATTGATTTTAGGCTTTTAATTGCCTTCTTTCATCCATTCTCGCGCTGCTTTTTCGGCAGCTTCGGGCGTGTAGTAAATTTTATGCTTGCCAAACACTGCACCACCTGGGCTAATCAACCGAAACTGCCAGGAATCATCTTTTTCAGTATAAAATACTGTGAGGGTAACGTTATGAATGCCAACAACTAAGTGAATTTTGGTGCTACTCATTAGTGGTGTCTCAACGTTTACCCCTTTTTTATCATTTTTAATATATTAATGGAATGCGATTCGCTTATAAAGCGTATAAAGTTTTAAACCAGGTAATAAATCCCTGTACCTTTACATCTTGCGGATTTAAAATATTATACTTAATAGCTTGATGTATTTGTCTACCCGGTTCATCTTGCCATGCTAACCAAGTGTAAATTTCCGCTTTATGAATATAGGAATCTTTGAATATTGCACCTTGATTTTTTGCCTCCCATGCTACCTCCTGAGCATATTTCCAAAGAGATTCCCCCTGTTGAGGAATCATATAACTTAAAAATGTTTCTAGCATACCTTCCATAATATTATCTGGCATAATCCAAACACCAAACCTCTTTCCATCTGGTGTGTTAATAATTAATCCTGTTGCTGGTATTTCTTCAGGAATGTTAGCAATACTTGGTAAACAAGCATTTCTGATACTTTGCCAACGCAAAGAGGCATCATCATCGGCATCTACAACTAAACCTAAATGAGTACGTCTTCCAGTTTGTAATTCTGTATATATAAGGTCTGAAGTTATATTTTCATAACCTTCACATTCTTCAATTAATACTATTGGTTGCCTTTTATTATCAACCCAAGTAATGCCATTTTTTTCAATTAACTCTGGTATGACTCGTAAATCATCTTTCCCTTCAACTAACAATTTTTTGGGATTATCGCTTTTTACCATTGCTCAACGTACCTCAAGTTCTCTTTCAGCAGCAATGACAATTTGCGGTTCAGTAAAAACTATACTTTTTTCTTTACCTTTTTCAATTCTATGGATTCTAATCCCATCCTCAGTTGTATCTTCTTGTTCTGCGATATCAGCTAAACTTTTCCAACAATCACTATTATGTGTAGTGGTAAAAACTTGTACATTTAATCTTTTGGCTGTTTGCCAAATCATTTTCCACATATCGGACATGGTAGTAAAATGGAGTCCTGTATCGATTTCATCTATAAATAAATATCCATCTTTAGCGCACACAGTGGCTAGTATAATTCCTAAGATGCGCCAAATACCATCCCCCATACTGCCAATTGGGACACGCTGTTTACTATCAGCAAGGCGTACAAAAAAACCAGTATGTGATTCAGCAGAACGTAATTTCATCATTTGACTAGCTTTTTGGACATTTGCCAGAGCAATACGTTCAATTTTATTATCAATAATTCTCAGTGCTTCTGTTACTAATTCTTCTTCGGGATTTAACACTACTTCCTCGAATAATTCTGTCATTTTGGCAGTATTGAGGGAAGAAGAATTAATAAATATAGTTCTAGGGGATTTATTTTTTTTATACCAGCTAGGACGTTTAAGAAATTTTGACTCTACACAATAATTATCTAATAAAGGAAATTCAGCAACTTGTTTTTTTTCTTCTTCTCTCTGCCAAATAACTCGTAATTTTATGCTTCCAAAGGGATAATAATCTTCAAAAGTGATATTTTTTTGTTGGGATTTCTTGTCTAAATTATCATCATTTAAATCATAAGGAATCTGTGATTTTATTTCACCTATTTTTATAGAAAACTCTTCTTTAAGATCATCGTTAATTCCTGAAATTAAAAATGCACTATTTACCTGAATTTCATGCTCGTGAAATAAATGAGAGATATCAAACTCACGCTCTTCTCTGATATTATCACTCCATAAATACTCCCCTCGGTTGATCATTATTTCACCGAGTGGCTCAAGATTAATCCGTGAGCATAAAAGCTGAATAGCTTCTAATAGAGATGTTTTACCACTGTTATTTTCACCCACGAGCAGATTAATTCTACCTAGCTGCTGAAGCTCGAAAGATTTGAAACGTCGAAAATTCTCTATTTTTATGCTCTTTAACATAATTTTTTAGCCAGAGACAACAAAGAGCTAATGACTGAGATTAGTGTAATGAGATTAGTGTAAATAGTTGTGATACTTCTCACTTTAGCAAAACCAGCGCGTACTTCAACTGCATTCGTCAACATTCAAATCTACAAGCTCAAATTTAACTTTGTTATATAAATCTTGTAGGGAAATCTCAAAGGGTATAGTATTGAGTGCGATCGCCTGATCTTCCTCATCATACTCACGCAGTGACCATTGCTTTTTCCCAGTCTTAGAAAACTGCTCTACACGAATTCGAGTTTGGTCAATTAGTAAATATTCTTGAAACGTAGGAATAGTTCGATAAGCCTCAAATTTATTCTCACGGTCATAGCCTTTGGTGGATTTTGATAAAACCTCAATAATCACCTGTGGATTGACAATTATATCTTTTCGATTATTGAAAAATTCTGGTTCATCCGCCAGAATCATCACATCTGGATAAGTATAGATACGCTTTTGCGCTATCCACAGACGCAAATCACCTGCGAAAGCCTCATAGTTCTGCTGTCTGAAAGCAAAATTGAATGCTGCATAGAGATTCCCAGAGATTCGGCTATGATCTATTGTTCCACCTGCCATTGGAATTATTTCCCCGTCAATATATTCGCTTTTATAATTAGCAGCCTCTTCTAAGGCTAAATATTCCTCTGGCGTATAATATCGCTGTTGTGTTACTTGCATAGTTTTTTCCTGTAGCGATGCCTACAAATATTCTAACGTGTTCAGTCTAATCATCTTAATTACGAATTACGAATTATTCCCACAGTCTTCTCCGATTTTTCCCGCCTAATCTTTCGTGAGTATCTGCTAACAAAGCAGGAATATCTAAGTTTTCTGGACATCTAGGTAAACATTCACCGCATTCTGTACAACGGTTAGCTTTCATTCCAGGAAACCAATGACCAGCATTTTCAAACATTCCATAACGATATTTTCCATAATCTGTCATATCGTAAGCAACAGCTAGATTTCGCAACCGCAATACTTCGGGGATATTGATGTTTTCTGGACAAGGTAAACAATCATAACACTGGCTACACTTATCAGTTTTTAATGCATATTTTTGGTGATTTTGTAATCTTTGAAAAGCTAAATTTTCCTCTGAAATTAATTTATAAATACTATCAGCAAGCTGTAAAGGTGCTATTAATTCATCTGGGTTAGCGGCTCCAACACTTAAGGTTGTAATCCGATGGTCACTGAGTAAAAATCGATAGTTTAATTCTAAAGGTGAATAAGGCTGACACAGGTCTATTAATGTTTGGGGTGGTGTGTAAAGAAGACCACCTTTATCGGCTGGAGAAATAATAAAAATGCCCATGTCCTTTTCAGCAGCTAACTGAATTGCTGGAGCATGACGCTGGAAAAAATAGTAATAATGCAGATTGACAAACTCAAACAAGTCTGTGTTTATTGCTGCTAAAATTAGTTCTAATGAACCGTGAGTAGAAAAACCAACGTGTCGTACTCGACCGTCATCAACTGCTTTTTGGACAGCTTGCATACAGCCATTATGGGCTTTTACCCACTGGAGATGCTCCCAAGTGTTTAACCCATGAATGCCTAAACAATCTAAATAATCTACGTTTAATCGTTGTAGAGATTCATTGATCAACCGACCCATACTATCAGCATCAGCTGTAGGCGGTATTTTACTAGTGATGTAAATCTGAGAGCGGGGTACTGATAATCCCTTTTTGATAGCTGCACCAAGATATTCTTCACTTTTGCCATAACCTCTGGCTGTTTCGAGGTGATTTACTCCCAGATTTAGAGCTTGAGCTATTGTCTGCTGTGCATTTTCGCTATCAGCCAAGTAGCGCATTGTTCCTAAAGAAAAAACCGAGAGGTGTAGGTTAGTCTTTCCAAAGCGTCGGTATTGCATTAGCTAAGTGGTGAATAAGAACAATAGGGAAAGTGTGGATTTAGAGAGAAATACAGAAGGATTTGGCGATAAATCCCATTTTATTCTTCTCTGTAACAGTACACCTGGACTTTCCCCAATTCCTAAGCCCCATTCATTGATTACCAAAGCGCTTAATTAAGTCTTCGGGACGAAGATTGGAGATAAATTCGCGGAAGGCTTGCTGTTCTGCTTCATCAGCGTCCCGATCAACGGGGATAGAAGCATCGGAAACCACTTCTTCCATGACCCAAATGGGGGAATTTGTCCGCAAAGCAACTGCGATCGCATCGCTGGGACGCGCATCAATTTCTTTTTTGATTTCTCCCTGTTGCACAATTAAGGATGCGTAAAATGTGTCTTTTTGTAAGGAGTGAATAATTACCTTTTCTAGAATCATTGAACACGACTCTAAAAGACTCACTATTAAATCATGTGTTAAGGGTCTAGGCGGCTTTTGATTTTCTAGCGCACCCATAATTGCCCTCGCCTGTTCCTGTCCAATATAAATTGGCAAAGCCCGGCGATCTGAGGCATCTTTTAAAAGTACGATGGGACTGCGGGTTATGGCATCTAATGCTATGCCAGCGACTCTCATTTCAATCATTGCCTAAACCTCCACAATCCTATTAATGATTGGGCGGTCTGTCACAAATAATACCGTTACTTTGAGTAACTTGGGGGTGGGAATAAACATAAGCATTGTTCTCTATAATTGCTTCTATTAAACTGCTAACTTGTTGCGAAGACCAGAGTAAGTCAAAGTAGTCTACTTAGACAATAACCTGATTAACCAAGTATGCCTGGTGAATCCTGCGAATGTGTTAATAAATTTATAATAGAAAGAGTCGGAAATTATACTTAAAGTGTTCGGCATTAATGTCAGAATTACAGTGAATTTTGGACAAAATTAGACAATAATTAGAATTAGTTTGAGAAAAAAGCCGTGTTTACAGGATTAGTCCAAGCCATAGGAACGATGAAACCTCTAGGGGGCGACTCTTGGCAAATTACCTTTGTCAGTCAGTCTGCTGATGTGATTATGCAGGATTTAGCTTACGGCGACAGTGTGGCGGTAGATGGGGTTTGTTTAACAGTAGAGAAAATTTTAGATAATGGGTTTGTTGCTACTGCTTCACCAGAAACTTTGCGTCGCACGACCTTGGGAGATGAGCAAAACCCAGAACATTACGTCAACTTAGAACCTTCGCTGCGGGTGGGGGG
This sequence comes from Nodularia chucula CCY0103, assembly GCF_963923915.1. Lineage (NCBI taxonomy): Bacteria > Bacillati > Cyanobacteriota > Cyanophyceae > Nostocales > Nodulariaceae > Nodularia > Nodularia chucula. The sequence goes on from NZ_CAWUOL010000043.1 coordinate 32,179, forward strand.
CAAAGTAGGCGGTCACTTTGTTATGGGTCATGTAGACGGTATAGGTCAATTAGTAACTGCTGAACAAACAGCTAGTTCTTGGGAAATGACTTTTACTGCACCCGATGCGATCGCCCGGTATATTGTCCCCAAAGGTAGCATTGCTGTAAACGGTATCAGCTTGACAGTAGCTGCTTATGAGCCGGAATTGTCTCAGTTCACAGTGGCTGTAATTCCACTCACTTATGACGAGACAAATCTCCGCGATCTTGTCCCTGGTAGTTGGGTGAATTTAGAAGGAGATATTCTCGGTAAATACGTGGAGAAATTCCTGTCTCCCGGTCAACAGGGAGGGAAAACCGATATGGTGACACCTGAGTTTTTAGCAGAACATGGGTATGTGTGATTAGGGAGAGAAGAGGCAGGGGTGCAGGGAGCAGGGAAGGGGTGCAGGGAGCAGGGGGAAAAGTTCCTAGTCTCCAGTCCCCAATACCTAGTCCCCAATACCCAGTCCCTAGTCTTAGCTTTCTGGTTGTTGGCTAACTCTAGCTGTTTGTAAAGCTTGTACTAGCTGATTTAGAGCAACTTGTAATTGTACACCTGAGTCCACAGCCACCCAACCTTGTGGTTTCAGGTGACGGACTTCAAAATGTAGGTGAGGCCCTGTAGAGTTACCAGTGCTGCCAACTCGCCCAATGACGGTTCCTTGTTCTACCTTCTGACCGGGTTGAACATATAACTCTGACAAGTGAGCATAAAGGGTTTGTTCAGCCGAAGGATGGTTAACAATTACAGTTAAACCGTAACCACCCATCCAGTTCGCGGTTTCAACTTTACCTGCTGCGGCTGCTACTACTGGTGTACCCATTGGCGCGCCTAAATCTGTGCCGGCGTGGAAGCGGCGATCGCCTGAAATCGGATGAGTTCTCCAACCAAATACAGAAGTAATCCGAGCCGGGATAGAAATGGGAAATATCATCCCCCCGTCACCACCATAAGCGAGATTCCCTGTGAAGGGTATTTGGGGCAATACCGATGCTAGAGGGAAGTCGTAAGCTACTGTACTGGTGCGGGGTGCAACATTAGCTGCTGTCATTGGTGGGGGGAGAGTCTCACCACTTGGTGCAATGGAAGATCCATTAACCGAGGTAGTAGCGAAATCGCTGGGGTTAGGGAGAAAACGATTCGGGCGAGATGCAGTTTTATTAGCCGCTACTGGTCTAGTCACTGGCGTATTAGTAGCTACTGGTCTAGCCACTGGTGTATTAGTCACTGATGTAGCTGCTGCAACATTTGCCACCGGAGTATTTTGGCTAGCTTTTAGCCAATTTGGTGTAGTTTTACCATCAGAATTAGCTGCTTGCTGATTGCTTCCAGGTGATTGAACACAATTACTAGCTGATAAACTTTGCCCAGAGGGTAAAACAGTTTGACAACCACTAGCGCGTTCTGTTAGCACCACAGAGTTAGGTGCTTGATAAGTAACAGTAGCGTTAGTTTTGTAATTGGTAGGATCAAGATAGGTATTTTTGTAATCCCTTGTTTCTCCTCCTCCCCTAGCCGTACTGTCAGAGTTATTGGCTGGTTGGGCAATTTCTGGCAGGTTTTCCGGTAAGGTGCGGGGTGTTGCAGTAGGTTGGGGGACTTCAGTTTTAGGTATTTCCAAGGTTACATCTGCCCTGGGAATAGTCACCGGATTTTTCGGTGTTTCCAGAGTTACATCTGCCCTGGGAATAGTCACCTCTGTTTTGGGTTTCTCCAGAGTTACATTTACCCTGGGAGTAGTCACTGGATTTTTCGGTGTTTCCAAGGTTACATCTGCCCTGGGAATAGTCACCGGATTTTTCGGTGTTTCCAAGGTTGCATTTTTCCTGGGAGTAGTCACCTCTGTTTTGGGTTGTTCCAGAGTCACACTTGTTTCTGGAGTAGAAACCCCTTGTCTACTGCGTAATCTCTGAGTTAAGTCAGCTTGGCCTTTTGCAACATCCGATTCTGGTGAAGATGGTGCAGCAGAAACAGTATTTTTTTTAACTTCCGTTGGTATAACTACTGTTGGTGGAGAACTTTCAACAGTGGGAACAATATTATCTATACCCGTTTCTGTTTGAGCAATTGCCAAACCCCCACTTAAGAAACTGGCACTACTCAGCAAGAAAAAGCTTTGTGCTGGTAGGGTAGATGCATAAATATGGAGCAAATTTCCGTAAGGATTGCGTTTTGTAGAGTTATTTAAATTTTGATGGGCAGATTTATGGCGCTGCGTCATTGTTTCTCTCAGTTGTTTTAAATTAGCCTAAAGAGATGAGTCAGTGGTTTGTGTTGCCCAAAGAGCGAAATTTTCAACAAACCTAAAATAAAACAGAAGATTTACTGTAACCCAAACTGATTGTACCGGGTTCGACATAAATTTCTGGTATTTTTATCTGATTGGGATCATACACATCAAAAGATACGTGAAGTTTCCCCTGTGAAGTTACGCCCACCACAGTGCCTAAAAGATTATTGATGTATACCTGATCACCGATGTTTGTCAGTAAATCTAAGTATCGAGACAAGAGTACACTTATTCCTTCTTGGCAGAGACAGTCTATACCGGATTTTATTCCGAATAAAACAGTGGAAGTGAGCATTTCTAGACAATAAATAGCCTGAGTGGACTGGGAAAGTTGCCAGGATTGGAGATTAATCCCAGTATTTGGTACTGAATTAGCCCAGTTAATCCCGACACCAATTACTGCTTGTATGATCTTGCCGTTGTGGATTTTTGTTTCCGTTAAAATGCCCCCGAGTTTGCGACTCTGTAATACTAAGTCATTGGGCCATTTTATGCCCACACTTATGCCACACTGACGCAACCCCTCGGCAATTCCCCAAGCACTGGCTAAGGTGAGTTGATAACTATCACTAGCTTTTAGTGTAGGTACAATACCCACCGAAAGATATAGTCCTCCGGTGGGAGAAATCCACTCCCGCCCCCATTGTCCTCTACCGGCAGTTTGCTGAGTAGCAATAACTACGGAGTTTTTATCAGCCCCCTGTTTCAGCAAGTCCCACAGGGTCTGATTCGTGGAAGGGACATTTTCAAAAATATGTAGGGAGGTTGGTAAATCAGTATACCTAATTCCCGATTGTAGGTGATTTTGCAAAAGTTGCCGACTAAATCCCACAGCAGTTAACCGAAATCCCGTTGTTCAAGTTAGCATTAATTGATTGATTTTGATTTCTGTTTAGGTTCAAGATGCACACTTGGCACTGGCACGATTGGCAAGGACTACCCTATCTTACTTGTAGTCTGCTCACGGATTGGCATCATGGCTTTTTTACTCAGCAGTTTTGGCCGCGATCGCCTGAAGATTTGACAAAGTTAATGCACCCGGAAGCCTCAGCTTATCGCTTAAAACAGGTACATGGCAATATAGTTGTCACCCCCGAAGAAATTGAAAACAACCCAGGAGAAGAGGATTCTGGTTTAGTTTCAGGAGATGGTTTAATCAGTCAATACCCACTACAAGCACTTTGGGTAGCCAGCGCCGATTGTACACCTGTATTAATTGGGGATATGAAAACTGGACAAGTAGCTGCATTACACGCGGGTTGGCGAGGAACTGCGAAGAAGATTGTTCCAGGGGCGATCGCCCGACTGCAAAATCAAGGTAGCCAACTCCATGACTTACGCATTGCAATGGGACCTGCGATCGCCGGTGAAGTTTACCAAGTTTCTCTGGAAGTCGCGGCGGAAGTGGGTGCTACCATTACACCCCATAAAGAAGAACAGCAGATTATCGATGCTTTGCATCAGTTACCCAACTCACCTTTATTAGCAGACCCCGAACCCGGAAAGGTGAAATTGGATGTGCGGCGAGTCAATGCGTTACAACTAGAAAACTTGGGGATTAGCGCCGAACAAATTGCGATCGCCCCTTACTGTACCTATCAAACGCCAGAATATTTCTTTTCCTATCGTCGAGAGCAGCAGAAGAAAATTCAATGGTCAGGAATTTTAAATAAGAGTCCTATAGATTAGTAATCCGCTTTAATTTTTCAACTTACTTGCGTAGGTGGGGAGTAGGGAGTGGGGAGTGGGGAGTGGTAAAAAGCCATTTTGAGTTGTGCTGAGTTGTTTCAGAAATCAAATAACAGTCCTATTTAATTTTTGTTAGCCTAGAGTGATTTTTTAGTTACACTGTAAACTCTATACAGTTTACCAAAAACGTTATGCACTGGTTGTTATCTGGACCGTTGAGTATACAGAGATTAACGGTTAAGATTCCGGATTTACCTGTATCGTTACAAGGTAAAAAATTAGTGCAGATGTCAGACTTTCATTATGATGGTGTAGGATTATCAGAAAAATTATTAGCAGAGGCGATCGCCGCTAGTAACCAACTAAAACCAGATTTAGTCCTATTAACAGGCGACTATGTAACCACCACCCCAGAACCCATTCACACCCTAGCCTTACGACTCAAACAGCTACAGAGTCAGGCGGGGATTTATGCAGTCCTGGGTAATCATGATATCCGTCACAAAAACTCAAAAAGCGAAATCACCAACGCCCTTACCAAAATAGGGGTTAACGTCCTCTGGAATCAAATCGCCTATCCTTGGGGAAAAGAACTACCATTAATAGGACTAGCAGACCTTTATTCCAGACAATTCCATCCAGATCTCGTCATGAACCAAATCGACCCCGATACACCCCGGATTGTCCTATCTCATAACCCTGATACTGCCGAATTATTGCAAGCATGGCGAGTAGATTTGCAACTATCTGGTCATACACATGGCGGACAAATAGTAATTCCCGGAATAGGGCCACTATTACTTTGTTATAAAAAAATCAAGCAAAAGATACCTATCAATCATCTCTTTGCAACTCCGCGAAAAAAACGCTTTTTCTTCCACCATTGGGAATGGGCGCAAGGCTTACATCAAGTAGGAGACAATCAACTATATGTTAATCGTGGCTTAGGAACTTATCTCCCAGGAAGATTATTTTGTCCACCGGAACTTACAGAAATTATTCTCCAGAGAGCATAAATGCACCTCTTGTTTTTCTCAGGATTAAATATTTATTTGAATTTTTGATAAGCTGTAAGCAATGGTAAGAGGAGTCTCTGTTGCACTATGCACTGGTTGTTTACGGGACGTTTAAGAGTAGATAAAATAACGGTTAAGATTGCGGATTTACCACAATCTTTACACAGTACAAAGCTCGTACAGTTGACAGATTTTCACTATGATGGTTTGAGAATTTCTGAAGAACTTTTAGCACAAGCCATAGAAGCCACTAACGAAGCTGAACCCGATATCATTCTATTAACAGGCGACTATGTAACTGATGATCCTACACCAATTCACCAACTAGCCCTCAGACTCAAACACTTACAAAGTCGCTGTGGAATTTACGCCGTTCTGGGAAATCACGACATACATTACAAACACTCAAAAACAGAAATCACATCTGCATTAACTAGCATAGGAATTAATGTCCTGTGGAATGAAATCGCCTATCCTCTTGGAGAACAATTACCAATAATAGGACTAGCTGAATATTGGTCACGGGAATTTAACCCCGAACCAATTATGAAGCAACTCAATTCCCATACACCCCGCATTGTTTTATCTCATAACCCAGATACTGCCAAAATTCTGGAAAAGTGGCGAGTAGATTTGCAGCTATCTGGACATACCCACGGTGGTCATATAGTTATACCAGGACTTGGCCCCGCAATTTTCTATTATCAAAAGCTGCTGAAAAAACTACCTAACAAACTCAAATCTTGGGAACCATTATTATTAGGAGACTGCGGTAAAGTCGTGCGATATTGGGAATGGGCTAAAGGTTTTCATCAAGTTTCTCAAAATCAACTATATGTTAATCGTGGTTTAGGAACTTATCGCCCCGGACGTTTATTTTGTCCACCAGAAGTTACCGTTATTACGTTAATTAGCCAATAGTTATTAATTATATATTTTTAAACCGCCCTAAGTTACGATGGAAAAGTATCAGTAACCCACGGCGGTTTATTAAAGCTGTAATTTTTCGAGAAGATTTAAAAAACAGGGTAAACTAACTCAACTAAAGTGGACAATTTTCGCAATCTTTTATCTCGCAATTGAGCATCCTTGATTCCGATAAACAGGCATCTCTCACTAGCAAGTTTAAACACCTCCCAAAAAATCAAATAACTCAACGCTGAAAAACTTTTTGAGGATGCAACAACTGAGCCATGATTGCGATGTCATTAGAGCAGGAGGTACAGGCTCTAACTGCAAGGTTTATGTAATTAACTCTTCACTTTTTTGTACCTTGAAATTAATGTAGCACCTCAGATTCAATTCATGGGAGATGTTTACTAAAGTTTAATAGCATTAACTTTCTGTAACATTTGATTTTCTGACACCATCTTGATAACAGTTGTAACGTAGGGTGGGTATAGCTACGGTAGAGCGATCGCGCAACCCACCAAAACCTAGTTATGGCATCAGTTATCTACATTGGCGATATTTAATGTAATAAACTAAACCACGGTGTGTGAGGTCAAAGGAGTCAACAGTAGCCATTCCTTGACCACTGGCGATCATCGAAGCATTCACCCGCATATTCACACTATCGCCACAACTTGACCAGACATCAGCTTTAGTCGCTAACTGATCTCGGACATTATAATCAGTTTCGCCTCTAAATGTTCTGGAAAAAACCGGGCCACGCTGACCAGCAAAAAAGTATTCTGCTCTCAACCTCCCAGTTGTACCGGGACCAACATAACCCCGATAATCAGCATCGTAGAAAGAAATTTGAAAGCCTTGGGGTACTCTAATGGGAATACTCAAGTTACAGCTTTTACGACTTTCTCTGGAGTTGTTCCCAAGAGCGATAAATTCATCGAAGAGAATACTTAGCTCTTGACCCAGAAATGTTGAATCTCGTTACAAAACTTTACATATTCAGGTATAGTAGTTT
>NZ_CAWUOL010000044.1:0-38291 GCF_963923915.1 Nodularia chucula CCY0103
TCAATCCTCTCCTAGAATCCCACTGTCAATAGGGTTTGAGACGCGCTAACCCTGGCTTAAAAAGGGGGAATTAGGGGGATTTAGAATGTTTTGATACCAACAATAAGACTTTTCAAACATCCTCTAAGATAACCAAAATCTGTGAAATCCTTTAATCCGTAAAATTCGTGATTCTAACCTTGCATTACCATAGGCGATCGCTCTCATAATTAGTATAATTTATTACTCAAAACGCAATTAACTGCTTCACCACTCTTGAGGTATTTGCCTGTGAGTAGGGAAGCCACACCCTCAGACTAAGGCACGGTGAGGTAGTTCAAGTAGTATATTCCGCGTTAATTTTCACGTAGTCATAACTTAAATCACAACCCCAAGCTTTACCTGTACCATGACCATTACCAACGTTAACGGCAATAATCACGGGATTATCGACTCGTTGACCTTTTGTCATCCCATTAGCAACTACAGAAGAATCAGCCGCAGTTTGTTTTAAATATGCACTCGCTGCTGCACGGTCGAATGGTACTGGTTGACCATTTTCTAATAATAAGAAATCCCCTAATTTTATTTGCAGGTTGTCTTGTTCAAAATTTACACCAGCACGTCCGGCGGCGGCGGCGATACGTCCCCAGTTAGGGTCACGGCCAAAAATTGCAGATTTAACTAGAGATGACCCAGCAACTGTTTTAGCGATTTGACGGGCGGAAAGTTGGTCATACGCGCCAGTGACTTGCACTTCAATTAAGCAGGTTGCACCTTCGCCATCACGAGCGATCGCTTTTGCTAAATGCTGACATACTGCTGTTAACATCGCTTCTAATTTCTCGGCTTCTGCACCCATTTCGGTAATTGCTGGGGTGCGAGATTGACCATTAGCCAGTGCAATTAAGCTATCGTTAGTACTGGTATCACCATCTACGGTAATAGCATTAAAACTTTGATCAGCCGCCCTACTTAACATTTGTTGCCATAGATGAGATGAAACGGCTGCATCACAAGTCACAAATGCCAACATCGTGGCCATGTTGGGATGAATCATCCCCGAACCTTTAGAAATACCACCAATTCTAACGGGGCGATCGCCTATAGTTGTTTCTAAAGCAATGGATTTTGTGACTAAATCTGTAGTAATAATTGCCCCGGCTGCTGCATCTGAACCCGTGTCAGACAGTGCTGCTACTACCTGGGGAATCCCACTGCGTAAGGCATCCATCCTCATCCTTTGACCAATTACGCCAGTAGAAGCTAGCAAAATCGATTCCGGGGAAATTTGCAACTCCCTCGCTAGGATTTCGGCGCTTTCTTCAGTATCCCGTAAACCTTGTATCCCTGTAGAGGCGTTGGCTTGACCAGCATTACAGAGAATTGCACGGGCGCTGTGTTTGGCTTGTAACCGTTGACGACAATAATCTACACAGGCGGCTCTAACTTGACTAGTGGTAAATACACCAGCTGCGATCGCCTCTACATCTGAGCAGATCAAAGCTAAATCAGGCAATCCCGAAGGCTTTAGCCCCGCCGTAATTCCCGCCGCTCGATAGCCCTTGGGCGCTGTCACACCACCACTAATTTCTTGCCAATCTGCCATTATTCTTCTCCCCACAACTGTTAGCTGCTTGACTGGGGATTATACCAAGTCTTCACTCATTAGTTAGTGGTTTGTTTTCACTTATTCACAACTGGGAAATATTAGCCCAATAAAAAATCGGGAGAGCCAATTTTGTTGCTCTCCAGATTATCAGGGTGCATCTACATAACATAGCATAACATTTTTGCCATGAGGAGTCATACCCTTTATTTATCTGGAGAATAAATATTCTTGAGCGCTAATGCTAGTATAAATTCGATGACTACATATTTGGTTTTCAGCTATGACATTGGCAATAAAACCCACAGTAAAAAGTCTCCAGGAATACGCATACCACGCAATTGAACAACACCTCCACAAAACTTTAAAGTGGGAGAAAGCAGTAAAGAAAGATGAACACCCAGAAGCATTGCATCAAATGCGTGTCGGGATGCGTCGCCTACGCACAGCCATTAGTAGATTTGATTTATTGCTGAATTTACCCCAGTCAGCCAGCGAGCAAAAAATTGGTAAAATCGCTCGTCATCTTGGCAAACTCAGAGATATAGATGTACTCAAAGAAACTTTAGAAACCGATTATCAACCACATTTACCACCAAAAGAACAAAAACTGCTGCAAACAGCATTCACTGCTTTAAATAAACAACGTAAAAAGGAGTTATCCCATACCCAGAAAACATTACAAAGTGAAACTTACAAATCTCTCAAACAAGCATTAACAGATTGGTTAGAGCAACCCAGTTATCAGCCTTTAGCATCTCTACCCATTCAACAAGTCCTCCCAGATTTACTGTTACCTGAAATCAGTAGTTTTTTGCTTCATACTGGCTGGCTAGTAGGCACTGATATTAAAGATTCAGAGATCAAAATTTGCACAAACTGGCAACCAGAAAACCTAGAAACAGAATTAATAACTCAAGGGGAAAACATTCATGATTTAAGGAAACAAGCCAAACGTGTCCGTTATCAAATGGAGTTATTTAGTAACTTATATGGTGACTCTTACGCTGCCTATGTTGCCGAAGTGAAAAACATTCAAGACATTTTAGGAAGTATGCAAGATAGCGTTGTCATGGGTGAATGGCTGACGGATGTCTTCAAGTCAGAAATTGAGATTAATTTACCTCACATTGCCGCCTTATTAAAGGAAAATCGTTATCAATTGTGGCAGCAATGGCAACCTTTGCAAGAACGATATTTTCAAACTGAACACCGACACAAAATTCATTTAATAATACTCAACCCTACTCCAACGCTGAACGCTCAGGAGACAGACTGATGGGAGCATCAAGGGATAATACATAAATCGTACTTTGAGGAATCTGCACAACACGGATATTTTCTGCCGAACTTAAGCCAGTCAGGAATCCCACAATACTTCCCAGCATTGCACCCCGGTCAAACTGTTGTGGATTACCTTGGCTGAAAAAACCCAGAGTATCCCCAGCAATTTGACTCCACATTGCACTATTTTCCATCGCTTTATCATTAGCTCGTTTATAAGTAATAGTAGTGCCGGGGATTATCTGACTTGATGCTTTAATAGGAACAATTCGGCCATCAACTACCAAAGATTGAGCGACAATTTTTACACCTCCATTGGTAGGTTTGAGCGTAATAGTTATGGGGGTATTTTTAGGTACTATAGTATTACCTTGATCATCTGCGATCGCCTGATTTAACGGCAGCGTCAGAGGATATTCATGATCTTGCCCTACATCAACAGTCACTGATGTGGGAAACGAGACAATAATTGCTGTATCTTGAGGAATTGTGATCTCTTCACTAACTGCTGCGGGTAGAAGTTTGCTAGTAGACTGAAGCAGAATAGGTAGAGCGCTAGCTGGCCATGTAACAGTGGCTAACAAAGAAATACAATAGCCCAGGCTAAACAACATTTGCATTTTCATAGTGCGAATAACTAGCCTCAAATGCCGATTAAATCAAGGATACAGCAACTTAGAGCCAAAGAAGACAATCCCAGTTTGATTAAAAAGACTTAAAAATCTGTTACCCCTAGACATATAATGTCTGCTAAATTACCCATAATCAACAGTTTATATTGGGGACTAAAGTCCCCTACTCAATTAGGGTCGCAATTGATTTTTTTTATTCCCAAACTTTAATTGTATGATCACTGCTAGCACTAATAATACTTTGATCATCTGGGGTAAAAATCAATGATTTTATGGTTCCCAAATGTGCAGATACAGTTTCAATAAGTTCTCCTGTCCTCAAATTCCAAATTTTCATTATTCCATCACTACTAGCACTAGCAATAAGTTGCCCATCATAACTAAAACTTAAAGCAGTAACTTCTGTTTCATGTCCATTACGTGAAAGAAAACCACCCAATTTACCTAATATGACTCCACTTTCAATATCCCAAATTGTAATAGTTTTATCCCAATGACCAGATGCCAAAAATTTACCATCTTTACTAATAGCAATAGAACTAATTCGTTTTGAATCAGATAAAGTTTGGATGATTTTTCCTGTCAAAAGATTATAAACTGTAACCGTTTTATTAAGATTATCCACAGCCATTGTATGACCATCAAGGCTAATAACAGATGAATTATGTCTATAGGATCTAGGTTAAAGCGTCGCAGTTTCAAGACTATAAGATACTGGAGATAGTGTTTCTAAAAGATAGATATAAAGATCATCGACAACACATTTACGATAGCCCTGAGAACTAGGATTTGTCAGGATTTCTCCTTGCAAATTTATAATTTCTCCATTTTCTCCAATAACACGCATATATTGACCGGTACCCCACCAATTCACCGCGAGTATTTCACTTTTGACTTTTACTATACCTAATGCACTTGCTTTTATCTTAATTAAGCAAGAATCTTCAATTAAGCAAGAATTTCCCATCAACCCTACTGCTGTGATGGTAAGAGTATCAATGACATATATCAACGGCTAGCCCCGAGAAAAGTTAGGGGCTGTCAGCCGTTAAGTGACTAGTTCAACTAACCAATTAATCTCTGCCAAGTCATGGGACCGACAATACCATCAGCAAGTAAACCATTAGCCCTTTGATATGTCCTGATAGCTACTCCCGTCATAGGACCATAGATACCATCAACACCAGCACCTACACGGTACTGTATGTATCTGACAACTGTGCCGCCAGCATGGTTAGGTCTGACTATGCGTTTAGCTAAAATCAGATTAATGGCATCCCAGGTATTTGTATCTGCAATTCCACTGGGTGCTAGTCCCACAATATTCTGAAAATTTACTGTTGCAGACCTGGTGGCGGGGCCTATGAGGTTATCTTCTACTAAAGTCCTGCGATTACTATCGTTGATTTTTAATTGATTTAAGGCTCTTTGCAGTCTGATGACTGTGGTATCTGTATTCAACTCTTCGTCCGGGACGGGATTAACAGGAGTGGTGGGAACTTGACCCGTCAAGCCTTTAACGATGGCATTAGCAGTTGCTTCCGGTTCATAGATATTCATATCCCTTGGGGAATCAACAAAGCAGCATTCCACAAGGATAGCAGGCATTCTCGTATTTCTCAGCACATATAAATGGGAACCACTTTTCACTCCACGATTAAAAAATCCTAAGCTGACAATTTCATTTAACACTGGTTGAGCAATTCTTCTCCCCGCATCACTGGCTGCAAATACTTCTGTACCATTAGCCTGACCATTAAAAGCATTAAAATGAATGGAGACAAAAACCTCAACTCTGTTAGTATTCGCCGTATTGATTCTTTGAAATAGTGAATTAGTTACAGAAGTCGCTCTATCTGGTTTACATGGTATAACTTCATGCCCTAAAGCGCGTAACTTGGAGATGACTCTGTTCCCTACATCTGTATTTAAAGCATCCTCAAATTTGATGCCTACAGCACCTATGTCTGGATGAGCATTATGACCGATATCAATGCCAAATTTCATTTGTTGCGCCTCTACATCTGCTGATAAATTAGGATTTTCTCTGGCTGCATCAAGCCACTCATCAGGTTCTCAATAGAAAATCAGATTTATGACTATTCCCGGAACCATGATAAACATATTGTCTGTGATCAAAATATCACCTATCAAGTTTATAATCAGCAAGGTCAAAGATGAGGTTTCTGTGAGATCGAGCAAAATTTCCTAGTTTTTAGAAGATTTGCCGTACATTTGAGTTAGCATACCCTTGGGTGTTTAGAGAAAGGCGATGAGCAAAAAAAATTTGAGTCAAGCGGGAAACCAACAAGGCAGTTCATCTGTCGAAATCGTTAATAAGTATAAAACTATGGGGCTGACAACGCCAGTTTTGGTTGTGGCTGGATGGTTGGCGATGATGGTTCCAAGTATGGCTGTGACTGCCTCTTACGCTAATGATTATCGTTTTTGTATAGCTCAACTCTTGAATTTGGGCATAACTGAACAAGCCATATCACAAGGATGTGCAAAAGCATTGCGTCCGCGAGAGTTGTCTACTTGCGTGGTGAGAATTAATCAGCAAACGGAAATTAGTGGCGCGAATGCTCTCTCTTTTTGTGAGAAAGCCCGTAGACCTCAAGATTTATCTACCTGTGTGGTTGGGATCACCAGAAATATTCAAGGGGCAGATCAGACAAGTGTTTTACAGTCCTGTAGCACTAGTTTATTACCTGAGCGTTTCGCTGAGTGTGTGGTGGGTTTAGGTAGTGAGATTAATATTGCACCTACCCAAGCAATGAATACTTGTCTGGCTGCTAGTGACCATGCTAGTGGTTTTTCACCTGCATCTGCACCACAAGATAACGTCTTTACCCCATTTAGTCCGTCTTTTGAAGTAACTCCAATTCCAGGGCATTCAGGAAATCAATAAAATATCAAGTTTTCTATTTTTCTCTAGGCTGGGCTTACAGTCCACCTATTTTTTTGTGTGCCAAAAACGCTGATATTAGGCAGAAGATTATATACAGCAGGGAGCAGGGAGAAGCATTGAAACTCCTTAATTGCAAGGGTTTCATGATCTGTTGTTGTACTAAACTGTATTCGTAGTGCTATTTTTTATCTTTGATTGAGGTTTATTACGAGAATCCTATTGATGCTGAACTAAGGGCAAAATACAAATGCCACTGTCTTAGGTAAGTGATGGAAGTCAAACCTCTTGTTTTTTCAGCAGGAGATTGACCGGATTTGGTTTTTTATCTTTTGGTGTTCCATTCACCAAATATGAAATTTTATATTTGGGTATATCGCCCAGTATCTTGAGGCGGTCGTCAACAGCAAAAGCTCAGATTTTTCAGGGATTCGCCACAAGGAATTTTTTCGATTTACACATCCAGAGAACTTGTTGTTTGTTTTCTGTATTTGTCCCCCCTATCTGATGAGAATTTGCTTTATTAGTACAAGGTGTTAATGGTATAACACCTTAACTATCAGTCTTCTTTTCTACCGAAAACCATTTGCAAAATCATGGGAATACCACCGCTTTGATGATATCTATCTGCCCAACTGCGAATGATTTCGTCTAGTTCTGCCATCGCTTGCTCCCATTTTTCTGCGGGGATATCAAGTTCTTCTAAGGCTCGCATGGTATTTGGTCGCCGTTCTGCCCAATCTTTCATCATCCGGAAGTACCTGGCGGTATCTTCTACCATGATGTAAGTCCGCTCTTGATCGTCTGCTGGTGCATAAAAGGGACGGGTAAGAGCGTAAAAGGGCATTCCCCAAGGAGAATCAATGCGGGTGACTGTACCTGAGTACAGTAGCCGACGCTTGATATGTTCTGCTAAGGCTTCGCTCAAAGGCATTTGATGCTCTGGTGGCAAGACTTCTTGCGATCGCTTGTGCAGAAATTCAATCAAATCTAGAAACTCAAAAGATGTGGTCAATTGAGCATCTGGCAGATTGCTGGGTAGCTTTTGCTCGATTTGTCTTTTTTCTTCACTGGTGAGACTTGTTCCAGGAACACGGGATCTTCCTGGTTGCCAAGGGAATTTTTCCATCCAGACGTAAGGTAACTGAATCAGATAACGGGGTTCTTGAGAACCTAGCATCTTCAACAATTTACCTTCGGTCAATGCCTGCCTAACTTCCTCTACGATGATTTTTACTCGTTTTGGCTCTAGGTGATGCAAGTGACCGGTCATCCGCAGATTTTGCCCTTGCTCTAGATAGGTCATGTAAATCGCACACTTAGCGGCGGTTGCTGCTGCATCTAAGAATGCTCCATGCCTATGCCCACTCGTCCGCATGGCACTAAAAGCCAGATAAAGCATGATCTGATCCATTGCACTGGGGCTAAGACGCTTGATCAGATCTATGTCGTTACTCATATTACAGACAGTTGAATAGCACGTTTACAGATTTATTAGTCACACAGAAATAAGTAGTATACACCCAATTAGCGCCATTTTCTTCAATCCCAACGTTATATCTCATGTTTTAACTCCGAGGTGATCGAGAGTTTGACATGATTATTACTTTTGAGCGGCGAGGTCTGAATACAATAACTGACTTTTGGCTTTCACAAGAAGTATATCTTTTCAGAATAATTACTTTTTATTAGGCTTTGCAGAACTGTTGGTTGTGTTCAGATTTCCGGCAGTAGTTGGGAGTTATCTAGGAGTAGTTAAGCTACTAACCTAAGAAACATTGGCAGGTTGAGCCTTAGTTTGTAATACAATATCCTGCTTACAACTTCCGGTAATTGGTTGGTAGTATTCGGCAGTTGACTGGAGGAACAATCACCCACTTTAAATCAGGTAGATGATTCCAGATTCAAATCACTTTTTATTTTCTTACAACATGATATTCTATTTCTGTCCGTTTTTTTATTAATTTTGTATAAAGTATACTATTGCCGATAGTCTTATATCTATCATGCAAATGCTAAATATGCAACTATTTATCAAGATTCTCTGATGTTTCACTCAAGAGTATCAGTTGTGAGTGAATTAGTGTTTTGGTCGTGAGGGGATAGCAAATAAATCTTGTGTGCAGGGGTATCTACTATAGCTTTAAGTTTGGTCGCTGATGGCTATACTGTCAATTAGTATATTTACTTAATAATTCCCGGTTAGGCTAGATAGGGCTAAAACTGCAAGTCAAAAGACTATAGTCCTGGGAATGAATTGTCTTCTCGCTCTCCCACCCCAAATTTAACTGTGGTTATTCACTGTTTAGAACTAGAAGGTTGAGGCTGAGTTCGCTTTTTCTCGAAGCTGTAAGCTGCTACGCCAAAAGTGATGAACAATACTCCCATAATTTGCACTGCGGCTAAGGTTTCCTGAAGTATCAAGCCAGCAAAAATTACGGTTAAGATAGGAACACCTGCGCCGATGATTGCTGACCGTAATGCACCTAATTTGCGAAAACCAATATTGTTTAGTACATAGCCTAATAGTGTGAGAACACCTAAAATAAAGGCACTCAAAATCAGTTCCAGGAAATTGGCAGGCTGAACAGCTACAGTTAAATTGCTGGGTAAGGGGAGCATTAAACAGATAAAACTCAATACCAGCATGGTGCTGAAGTGAATTAAGGTACAAGATACCGGATGTAGTTGAGCAGCAGAGATGCGGGTCAAAATGACGTAGCAGGCGAAAGCTACCCCGGCGAAGATGGCGGTGCTGCTTCCCAGGGTGAAGTTAGCCATACCGATGCTTGCAGAACCGCCTAAAACCAATAGTTGACCGCAGAAAATAGCGGTGATCGCCGCCGAGTGAAATCCACTAGGACGATGACGAAAGAAGAACCATGAAAGCAGACCGGTGATCATGGGATAGATAAAGAACAAAGCGATCGCCATTCCCGTTTCTATCTGACCAATGGCTAGGTAAATCAGCACCTGAGATAAAAACAAACAGCTACCACTGGCGATCAACAGTTGTAAAATACCTTGTTTTTGCACTCTCCGATTGGGACTAGAATTACCACGTAATGATCCCCAAATATTTTGCATATCTTGCCATACTTGAGGATGCATCATGGGAGCCAAAAGTAACATGAGTGGCACAACTACCATTAACCGCAGCATTAAAATTAAGAGAACATTTCCCAAGGTTGGGGAAATAATTCCCTGAATCTCTAAAACGCCAAAATTGTCATAACCCTGAAAAAACATCCCTTTGATGGCAATGTTATAGAGGGATGAAACCACCGTTGATAACACAATCAGTAAAAAACCGATTTGAACAGGGGAAAACCCTTGAGAGGTAGTTACCTGTGATGATGTCAGTTTTGCTTTTGACTGCTTTGGTGGCTGATAATTTACGGGTTGAGCTTTGGGTTCAAAGGATTCGGGGCTAATAACGGAAATTGGCTCATTATCTGGGGGTAGTTCCGAAGGAGAGGGGGTTTCACCGCCAGAGAAATTCCTGCTAATGAACGACATTGGCTCATTATCTGGGGGTAATTCCGAAGGAGAGGGGGTTTCACCACCAGAGAAATTCCTGCTAATGAACGACATCGGCTCATTATCTGGGGGTAATTCCGAAGGAGATGAGGTTTCACCGCCAGACAAATTCCTGCTAATGAACGACATTGGCTCATTATCTGGGGGTGGATTTTTTTCCGGTTCTAATGGGAATGTAGGATCAGGAGTATTATTAAATTGATATAACTCCTCATCTGTTGTAGAACTTGTTTCGGTGGCGTTATTAATTACTTCTGACTGTAAATGTGTTTGAGAGGAACGAGGCGGTTGTTCTTCCTCCAAGTGCAAAATAGTAGGCGATGATGGTTTGACTGTTTCTAGTGAAATTTCTTGTGTAGTTTTTACTAGTTCACCACGCAGATGATTAATAAACTCTTCAACAATTGCTTCCCCCTGCTGCTGTTGACTTTGCATCCGCGACAACTGTTGGGAAAGATTATTTTGATAATTTTTCAGTTCCTGTTGTAACGAATTAAAGGTAATGGTCAGGGTATCATCCAAAGTCGCAAGCATTTGTTCAGCCTGCTGATTGTTGTCCCCTGCTGACTGAATAGTAGATGTTGGCTGGGAATTACTTGCTACTGATTTGCTGACTAAACTGGTCAGTGATGATTGTAGTTGGGAAGATATATGCTTTGCTAAGGCTTCTGATAACTGACGAATCAAAACTTGCTGTTCGGTGATTTGTCGTACCTGTTGTAAGTGTTCTTTTTCCTCTAGTAATTGTTGGATTTCGTCAGACAAACGAGTTTTATCGGCTTGGAGCCGTTTAATTTCTTCCTGTAACGATCTGAGGACATTTTGCTGGAGATTTTCTAAATCCTCCACTACAGCCCATAAAGCTGTTTCTGCTGCTCTGGATAGCTCGCCTCTGACTCGCGGGTTTTCTGGTCGCTTCTCAAATCGCCCCATTAGCTTCTAACCTCTAACACCTTGAAGATAAAGCTGCTTTCCGTAAACTTGCTTGGCACTCATACTGATTTTCTGTATTTTGTCAGATTATCTGAAATTTTTGGCAGGAATTGCGGACATGAATGTAATTTTGTCATGCTGAGTACAAGGTTGGCAAAGTATCTAATTTATTTGCATAACAGTCATAATATACTGTGTTATCTTCAGCATTACAGAAATGTCTTTAATTAGACTTATTTAGATTAAGGGTTATCTAGTAAGATTTGCTCAAAAAAGAACATCATTTCCAATATAATTACTGTTTTTTAGTAGGAACAGTATTGAGAAAAAGCTTATGAGTAACTGTATGACAAGAATAAAAGTATTAAATTTATGGATTTGACAGCCAATTTTGGCAGAATGTAGCTTTTATGACAGTTTGCATTCTTTAATAAATATTAATCCGGTTTTTCGCAAAATTTTAAACTGCGATTATCCCCTGTCAACTATTTTAATGAATTAACTACTATTGTGCAGAAACAGTCTTGGTTTTTGCTGTTGTAGGAGTCTGCTTTGAATAGACAGAGGGTGTGGGGAAGAAATTATGTGTTTGATGCTTATAGCAATTCTGTGTAAGGAGGGGCTGAAATATTAGGAGAAACCTATAGCCTTCGGCATAGCTTCCGCTTAACGCATAGGGTGCGCGCAGCGCATACCAAAAAGTAAACAAAGAAGGAAAGAAATTTAGGGCAATTTTATCAAGAAATGCTATTAGGAATAAATTTTAAAGGAAGAAAATTCTAGCAGTGCTAAAAATAGCAGCGCTGAAGATTGCACTGGCGGGAAGTGTAATTAGCCAGGCTAAAGCAATACCTTGTATGGTGGAAAATTTGATTGATTTGATGTTCTGCACGAGTCCAATACCTATAACACCACCAACGAGAGCATGAGAGGTGGAGACGGGTAAACTTAAGCGAGAGGCCATGAGGATGGTGGTGGCGGTTGCAAGTTCGGCACAAAATCCACTACTAGGTTGTAAGGAGATGATGTTTTCGCCAATGGTGGTAATGACGTTTTTACCCCAGATTGCTAAACCAGTGACAATTCCTGCACCACCAAGGATTAAGATCCAGAGGGGGATTGTTACGCCATTGATAGGTACGCTACTGGTGCGATGAATATAAATGATTGCAGCTAAAGGCGCGATCGCATTACCAACGTCGTTAGAACCATGAGCAAAGGCGACAAAGCAGGCACTCAGAAGTTGAAACCGAGCGAATAGGCTTTCTGTGGGAGTGGGGAGTGGGGAGTGGGGAGTGATTTGTATTTGCTCTTTGTCTGCTGTCTCCTCCACTTGTTCCAACTGTTGCCAACTATTGATTGTGAGTGCTATGGCTGCAATTGCACCTGTGAATAAGGGAATGTCGTAGTTAGGTAAATTTAAACCAATTTGCTGATTTAAGTAGTTGGTTAGGGGTTGGGTTAAGGAGGGTAGGACAATGACACCAAATATTCCGAGCAGAATGACACTGAGCCAGGGAATCCATTGGTGTAGCTGTGCTATTTGATTTGGGTGATCTAAAATCCAGTGTTTGATTTGACTATAGAATAAGGCGGCGATCGCACTACTAATCATCGGTGTAACAACCCAACCAATGGTGATTAAGCCAATTGTTGACCAATTAATTGCATCTATTCCCACTGCTACCCAACTAAATCCCGCGATCGCACCTACCACTGCATGAGAAGATGCTACAGGTAAACCCCGTGAGCTGGCAATTTGCAACCATAACCCACAAGTAATTAACACTGTCACCATACCAATTAAGTAAATTTGTGGTGTAGCAGCGAATAACATGGGATTAGCAATTTTAGTGGCTAAGGTTTGGGATACTTCTTCCCCAAATAATACAGCGCCCGTAAACTCTAAAATCCCCGCAATAATGATCGCCTGTTTGAGAGTGATAGCTTTAGAACCTACGGAAGTTCCCATTGAATTGGCGACATCGTTCGCACCGAGATTGCAGGCGACGTAGAAGGCTAGGAGGGCGATGAGAATTAAGGTAATGGACATTTAGGGTGAGGGGTAGATGGAAAGAAAATAGCGCGATTCTCAGATGAATCAAAAGCAAGGGCTTATCGCAAAATATGGAGAAGCGCTATAAATATTTTCTACTGTTATTTTGTTTGCCCGGATTACGGATAAATTAAAATTTTATATGTGGCGGGATTTGGTGCGATCGCTTGGGCTACAGCTGCTGATAAGTTTTGTAATGGATAGCGATCACTAATCAAGGCTTGAACATCGATCCGGCGATTAAATACAATATCTGCCGAGAGATTTTGTAGCCGATAGGAAGAACTATAACTACCCATTAAATCAATTTCCCGACGGTAAAGAATATTCGGGTTAAGGGGAATTTCGACTTCATCCGGAAATTCTGCGAAAAATAAAATTTTACCACCTTTGCGGGTACATTCCAGGGCTTGAAAGAAAGCTTTGTCACTGGGAACAGCCAGCAGAGTGACATCAACACCCATTCCCCCAGTCAAGGCGTGAATTTTGGCAGGTAAATCAGGATCACGAGCATCAAAAGCCGCATCTGCACCGATATCCAAGGCTTTTTCAATTCTTGATGGTAGCAGATCAGTGGCGATCGCTTTCGCCCCAAAATACTTTACCAACATCACAAACATTAACCCAATTGGTCCCGCGCCAGTCACCAAAACAGTTTGTCCGGGGGCAATTTGGGCTTTTTTCACAGCTTTGAGACAGCAGTTAGTTGGTTCAACAAAACTCGCCTCTTCAAAGCTAATGTGGTCGGGAATAGGAATTAACCCGCCATTCTGCACAATATGTCCGGGAACCTTAACATACTCAGCAAAACCGCCACCACTAGCGTTAAATCCGGCTGTGGTGGAGATATTTTTATAGACATCGCACATAGAGAAATTATCATTCATGCAGTAGGCGCAACGCATACAAGGAATGTGGTGCATCACCGCCACCCGTTGTCCCACCTGCCAAGATTTTACTTCAGAACCTATGGCTGCGATCGTACCCGCAGTTTCATGGCCAAATATCCTTGGTGGTTCATACAGGGGATAACGAATTTTTTTAATATCTGACTGACATAATCCCACAACTCCCACCTGTACTAGCACTTCATCTGCTTCCAGCGTCGGGACTGGGATCTCTTCGTAAGAAAGTTGATTAACGCCTCTAAATACCTGTGCTTTCACTTTGGTTTTTCCCCGCTCATCTTTCTTAGATGTAGCATTTAGCGGGTCACGTTAGGTCAGGAGGTTTGAGATTTCTGTATATTCGCTTGTTCTAATTCTTGTTCTAAGCTTTGTTCAAACATTTGGAGCGCCTCAACATCTGCGGATGAAATATATCCTCCAATTCCTCCATTCTCAAACCTAACAATTTCACCCCGGTTGTCTTTAGCCGTAATTGTTAAAATTTCCCCTTGCTGCAAGAGTCGATACCGTTTACCCTCAAAGTATCTACAACCCTCTGGTGCTGGTATACCTAATTTATCCAAGGCTTTTTTGGCAATTTGTACAATTTCATCAGCATAAAACTGGCAACGGATACTACGAGCAAATTTTGGTACTCTATTATTTTTTTCTAACTTGTCAAGGGAGTCAACAATAGTCACTGGAGGTTTCAAGTCCTGAGACTGCTGCAAAATAACTTGAATCATGGTTCCTGGATTTTGTTCATCAAGGTAAACCAAAAAATCGTCTGGATGCCAAGCCTCAATCCCATAATCAGCTAAAGCTTCTACAGGAAAGTCTTTCAGGTTAGCAGTAACAATAACTTCTGCTTTAGCAACTATAGCAGCAGCGACAACATGGCGATCGCCTGGATCATTTGTCATCGCTGCAATGAGAAAAGAAACTCTGGTACTTCTACCATCCCATCAGGAAAATTGGTCTTGATTTGTTCTTGAAAGTATGATGCTTTGTCATTGGTCATCCTCCCCTTCTTAACAAGGTTACGAGTAGCGCCATCCAAAATTTCTTGTGAAAAATGAAGTTTGTATAATTCTGCCTCAGCAGCAAGCATCAAAGTATCACACAAAGGCATAGGGTAGATGACACAGGAATCTAAAATAACAGAGAGTAGCATTTTACTGATCTAATTCGCTACTCTTATCATCATAGAACCCCTCAGCTTGCAAAAAGTGAGTGAATTGCTTAAGTCCTTCCCGACGCTGAGTATCGCGCTGTTCTTTATATTTCATCAAATCATTAAAAAGAACACGACGATGTGTTCCTACTTTAATGCAAGGAATTTCGCCCTGGTCTAATAACTTAATGAGATAGGGGCGTGAAACTTTCAGAAGGTCTGCTGCTTTTTGAGTCGTCAGTTCCCTATCCTGAATGACTACAGATATTACTTTACCTGATGCTAGTGCATGAACAGCCTGATGTAACACTTGATAAACTGATTCAGGAATGTGAATTTCTTTACCGTCTGCTCCGACTAATTTCGCCTGGGAGCCTTCAAGCTGAAGGATAGATTCAAGGTGCTTAATGGATTGCTTTTCCTGTTCCTGAGCCATCACTGACTCTACAGGCAAATTTTGCCCAGATATGATGGTCTTCATTTTTTGTCATTACTGTAATTATATATAAAAGTATATCTTTTATATTCTCTAAACGCAATAAACGAAACGAGTCCGAGTAAAGTAGTTTTTAGCTACGCCCTAATTTCTTTTATATTCTCTAAACGTAAGAAACGAAACGATGCTCAAATGAAAATGTAATTTCTAAGACTCAGGGTAAAATACAGACATTCTTCAAGATGCGATCGCCTTTATGTTAGGTCAGTTACTAGACGGACGCTATCAAATCACTAAAGTTTTGGGTGCTGGTGGTTTTGGCCGAACCTATATTGCTGAAGACACTAAGCTGTACCAAAATCTTTGTGTAGTCAAGCAACTCAAACCGGTAGCAACTGATCCCATGACATTACAGGTTGCGAGGCGGTTATTTGAATCAGAAGCACAGCTATTGCACAAGTTAGGTACTAACGACCAAATACCCCAACTATTGGCGCATTTTGAAGAAAACAAGGAATTTTTTCTTGTACAACAATTCATTGATGGTCATCCTCTGAGTGATGAACTCACCCCAGGAAAACGGCTGAGTGAAGCCTATACCATTGCCTTATTACAGAATATTCTGCAACCTTTAGCCTTTGTCCATCAAAATCAAGTCATTCACCGGGATATCAAACCACCAAACCTGATTCGCCGCAATAGTGACGGCAAAATTGTACTCATTGATTTTGGGGCGGTTAAAGAAATTCGTACACAGGTAGTAACTGCAAAGGGTGTGACTAAAATGACCGTAGGTATTGGCACGCCTGGCTATATGCCCAGCGAACAAAGTCGGGGTATTCCCAAGTTAAGCAGCGATATCTACGGGGTGGGGATAATTGGTATTCAAAGTTTAACAGGATTAATGCCCCAGGAACTAGAAGAAGATGAACAAACGGCGGAAATTAAGTGGCGGGAATTAGTACAAGTCAGCCCACCCCTAGCAGATATTTTAGACAAGATGATACGCTACGACTTTCGCCAACGCTATAAGTCGGCGGTGGACGCTTTAGCCGCAGTGCAACAGTTGGGGAATGCTTACGCACCCACACAACCATCAACCGATCCCAGAGAACTAATTAATTCTCATCCTCCCCTGTATTCGCCACCGCCCAAGGTTCTCGCCCAATATCGTCAAGAGATTCCCCAAAAGTCAGCACCCGCTGCTGTCTCTACCGAAAGTCCAAAAGTAGGGATAGGTTTGTATTTCCAATGGGTGTTAGCAAATGGTCTGGGTTCAATTGGGGGACTTATTGTAGCTGCGATCGCTGATTCTATCTTGGGCGAATTGGGTGTAATTTCTGGTGAAATGCCTAGTATAGCTGCGATAGGCTTGTGGGGCTTAATAATCGGTTCCATGCAATTATTAGTGCTGCGACGACACATCCCGATCTCTAAAAAGTGGTGGCTGCTGGGAACTACTTTAGGTACTTTTATGCCTTATGCGCTAGTCCTGATTAAGGGTAATGATCCCAATGAAGCTTTAGGATTTTCCATATTGTTCGGAGGACTGATAGTGGGAATCATCCAATGGTGGCTACTGCGACCATTTGTGAAACGAGCCTACGGGTGGATTGTGATCAACGCAGTGCCATTGGGTTTTTTGTTGGGTGGCGGTATTCTTTCCGGAGGCGTATTAGTATCCCTGTTAAACAACCCCAAAAATTCCACAGAGAATTAACCCAATCACACCAATTCTAAACTCAAACAAAAACTCTGCGTACCTTTGCGCTTACCTCAGTGTACCTCTGCGTTTAAAAAATCCCCTCTCATTCCCTTTTCTCAACTATTTTAGAGACTTATATCAAAATGACACAACAAACATACACAGCCGATGTCCTAGTAGTTGGCGGAGGAACCGGAGGAACAGCAGCAGCCATCCAAGCAGCGCGACGGGGAGCAAAAACTATCCTAGTGAGTGAATTTTCTTGGTTGGGGGGAATGCTCACCTCTGCTGGAGTGTCTGCACCGGATGGTAATGAATTAATGGCATTTCAGACCGGGTTATGGGGTGCGTTTTTACAAGAATTACGGCAGCGTCAACCAGAAGGATTAAATAATAGCTGGGTGAGCTTCTTTAGTTATGATCCCCGCATTGGAGCCGAGATTTTTGCAGATTGGGTGCAGGAATTATCAAATCTGCATTGGATTTCTGGACAAGTGCCTTTAGAAGTGTTGCAACAGGGTAATTGTGTAACTGGGGTGAGGTTTGCAGACTTTACAGTTACAGCTAAAATTATTATTGACGGTACAGAATTAGGTGATTTATTGGCTTTAGGGGAAATACCTCACCGTTGGGGCTGGGAGTTGCAATCTGAGTGGGGAGAAATAAGCGCCCCGGCAGATTTTAATCATCTCACACAAAGATATCCCGTGCAATCCCCCACTTGGGTAGTGGTAATGCAAGATTTTGGAGAAGATGTTGCTCCGGAAATTCCACCAGCGCCTAATTATGATCCAGCGCTGTTTGCAGGTGCGTGGGATAACTACGGCGCAGAGAAATTCTTGAACTATGGACGCTGGCCAGGAAATCGATTTATGATCAATTGGCCGATTTGTGGTAATGACTATGGCGAAGGTGTAGGGCGATTAATCGAGTCAGAAGCAGCCAAAAAAGAATTTTTGCAAGAATGTCGCTGGCATAGCCAAAATTTTGCCCATTTTATTCAAAAAAACTTGAGTAGACGCTATGGTTTAGCTGAGTCAGTTTTTCCGGGTAAAGCTGGTGCTTTTGCATTGCATCCTTATTACCGGGAGAGTCGCCGGTTGGTGGGACTAACTACGGTGCGAGAACAGGATATTTTGCCAATGACTGGGGGTAAGGTAGCATCTCTGTTTCCCGATGCCATCGCTGTGGGTAACTATGCCAATGACCATCATTATCCTGGGTTCGACTGGCCATTGCAGCCAAAATCCATGCGTTGGGGGGGACGTTGGACTGGTACACCCTTTACTATTCCCTATGGTTCTCTGATTCCGGTGGCTACAGACGGTTTATTAGTCTGTGAAAAAAATATTTCTGTATCTCATATTGCTAATGGTGCAACTAGGTTACAACCTGTAGTTATGGGTATCGGTCAAGCTGCGGGAATGGCTGCGGCTATGTGCATTGAGTTGAACTGTCAGCCGAGGGATTTACCTGTGAGGCAGCTGCAAGATGCCTTGTTAAAATCTTTACTGGATTCTGCCATAATCATTCCTGTATTCAATTTAGATATATCGACCAGAAATCCGGAATGGCTGAAGTGGCAAGTGTATTACTTAAATAACCCCCAAGCCTATCAATTAAATGGTAATTATCCCAAATCGGCATCTTATCAGTGTAATTACGTAGAAAAAAAACAGATAGTAACAGGTGAAAGCGACTGTTTTACAGGGATTTTCCGGCGGATGAATGAAGAAGATTACTGTTTTGCAATTACTGTACCAGAGACTTATCATGATCAGGTTTGGCAGGTTGTGACATTGCGATCGCACATACAAGAGCAATTACAAAGCGCTGTAGATGAGCAACAGCTAACCATTTGGGGTCACTTAAATCAGGCTGGTAATTGGTTACTAGCTGAATGGATAGAAATACCGTAAAACTAAAATTTTTTCAGTAAAACAGGCTACTTTTTATCCTACTTTCCGGACACCATACCACAAAATTAGTAGCAATAGATAAGAGAGTTCTACAATCAACATCTGTTATGCGAGCTACGATTTCACTTTTAGTTTCGAGTTTAGTCTTCAGTTCCTTAGCTTTTAACTGCCAAGCAAAGGTAAATCGCTTATCTCAGATGTTCTTATCTTTTTCTGGTTCAGAACAGTTAAACTCAGATTCATTTCAATATCAAGCGCAACTGAGAGAATCAGAAAGCCCCATACTACATCGAGGTAGTGGAAGGATCAATTCATAGAAAAGTCCGGTTATGATGCTTACCTGTCATGTCCTGTGTAAAGTCAGCAGTTGTCTAATTTTCAGGGAATAAACAGCAATAGCCAAAGCAGTTAGGACATGAAAAAAGTCCAAAATCAATTCAGAGCAAGCAGTTCAATTTTGACTTTTGCTATACCTCTCTAGCAGAGATATAAAATTTAAATATTCAAGGTACATTTGCTGCAAACATGACTTTTGCATTGCTAAAGTTTTTGCATAAAAATTATCAGGCGATGGCTTTACTGCCTTCGGTATAGGCATATTCCATGCAATGATGTGATGAAACGCTTATCCATAAAAAAGAGTGACTCTGAATTTCAGAGTCACTTTAAAATATCTAAACCTCAAGAATTGCAACTTTCAGAACTTCCCCATATTTAGGGATGAAAGTTTACTTTTTAGTTTCAGCAATGGGAACCCATTCAGTGTGGAATGTTCCTTCCTTGTCAAGACGCTTGTAAGTATGTGCGCCGAAGTAATCCCGTTGTGCTTGGGTTAAGTTTTGGGGTAGGCGATCGCGGCGATAGCTGTCAAAATAATCCAATGATGCACTAAATGCTGGAACTGGGATTCCCAGTTTTGCTGCTGTCATGATGACTTCCCGCCATGCAGCTTGTCTATCAAGAATAGTCTGCTTAAATTCGGGAGCTAATAGCAAGTTAGGCAATGCGGGATTTTCGTTAAAAGCCTTCTTAATCTTATTCAAGAAGCCAGCGCGAATAATACAACCACCCTTCCAAATCCGCGCCATCTCACTCAGATTCAAATCCCAATTGTATGTTTTGGAAGCTGTAGATAACAGCGCCATACCTTGAGCATAAGAGCAGATTTTGGAGCAATAAAGAGCATCACGAACTTTGTTAATAAAGTCCTTGACATTGCCATCAAACTTAGCACTAGGACCTGTAAGACTCTTAGAAGCTGCTACCCGTTCATCCTTAATGGAAGACATAATCCGGGCATTAACTGCGGCGGTAATTGTCGGAATCGCTACACCCAATTCCAAAGCAGTTTGCACAGTCCAACGACCAGTTCCCTTTTGACCTGCTGCGTCAACAATCAAATCCACCAAGGGTTTTTTGGTGTCGGGGTCAACGTAAGGGAAAATATTCGATGTAATCTCAATCAAAAACGAATTGAGTTCATCTGTAGTATTCCATTCAGTAAACACTTCATGTAGCTGATTTGCATTTAATCCAGCCACATTTTTCAGCAAATCGTAGGCTTCTGCAATCAGCTGCATATCACCGTACTCAATGCCATTGTGTACCATTTTTACATAGTGACCAGAACCACCGGGGCCAATATAGGTAACACAAGGGCCATCATCGACTTGGGCAGCAATTTTGTTGAAAATTGGTGACAGATACTCATAAGAACTGGGAGTACCACCAGGCATGAGAGAGGGGCCATTGAGAGCGCCTTCTTCACCACCACTGACACCCATACCCAGAAACCGCAGTTTAGCAGGTTCTAACTCCTGAGTACGTCTTTCTGTATCTTCAAACCAAGAATTACCACCGTCAATAATAATATCGCCTTCATCTAGTAAAGGTTTGAGTTGGGCAATCACCGCATCCACTGGCTTACCAGCTTGCACCATCACTAAGATTTTGCGGGGACGTTCCAATGATGCGACAAATTCTTCTAGGGTAAAGGCGGCTTTGACGTTCCTTCCTGGCGCGCGTTGCGCCATAAACGCATCCGTTTTTTCTCTGGAGCGGTTATAAACTGCAATTGGGAAGCCATTGCGCTCAACGTTGAGAGCTATATTTTCGCCCATTACGGCTAATCCAATCACACCAAAGCTTTGTAGTGTCATAAATTATTTTTGGCTAACTCTTGCAGATCCTTTTATCTTTAGGGTAGACCGAGATTTTGGCTTCTCTCCTAAAGAAGACCTTAAGACTTGAATAAACTGCAAAATTTTACAATTAGCACAAAGAATTAATTGTGGCAACTGAATCTGGCTACACTTTGAAATTTGAGCCTCAAGTCCACTATCGCCGCAAGTTTAAAAAAACGCTACCAGTAACCGATGAGGAAGAGGCTGCTTTTAGATTAAGCTAAGTGAGCAATTAAGTTGCGAAACTTGCAAATTGCAAAATTGACATATCTAGGTAAGGAGTAACCAAAAATGCTGGCATATATTCTAGCTTTTGTGGTGGGACTGGGTAGTTTAGCCATTTACATAGCAGCGTTCTTTTTTCCAGAAATTCACCGTAAGAATGATTTTATCTGGAGTGGTGTCGGACTTTTCTATGCTTTAGTTTTATGGGTGTTTGCGCCCCGCATTACCGGAGGTTTATTACTCGGCCATATAGCTAGCGTGGCTCTTTTGGTGTGGTTTGGCTGGCAAACTCTCTCATTACGTCGTCAACTCACCCCCCAAGTAGAACAAACCCCAGTACCCAGTCCTGAAACTGTAAAAACTGGCATTCAGGAGCAAGTTAGTAAGTTCTCTCTCCAGGAAAAGTTGGCTCAATTGCAAGGGACTCTGGGTAATATCTTTAGCGGCGCGAAAAACAAGGCACAACAGACGATAACCAAAAAAACGACTGAAAGTCCCAGAACTGAGACAAAGACCGCTAAATCCGCCCAAAAACCTGCTGTTGAGATTATCGATAAAACTTCTGAGACACCAGAAGCACCAGCTGAAACGAAATCTGCAACGGAGGATGTCCCGGAAGTCACTCCAACTCCCCCAACTAAAGAAGTGGTAGCAGCAACCGATGAAACGCAATCTGCAACGGAGGATGTCCCGGAAGCAACTCCACCACATCCCGCGTCTGCGGAAATGGTAGCAGCAGCCCAAGTTGAGACGGAAGAAAAAGCACCGATTCCGGTTGCAGAAATTGCCCCGGATACAACACTTGCGCCCTCAGCAGAAGCGCCACCAGAACAAATACCACCGAATAATCAGGCTAGTTGACTTGGATCAAACCCAGCGTTGTTTAACATGGCGTTGGGTTTTAGTTAACTTTAGCTCAATGAGGTCAGGCGATGATCGCATTAATCCACCTTTAACTCACTTACCACCAAAATTCTCAATTCTGTTACTTAACAAATCTCCCCGATGCTCATCTGCTTCCTGTCTAGTCTGAGAAACCCACTCTTGAGCATCTTTACCCAATAACGGATAGGAAGCCATACCCTTTAAATCACTCCATTTGGTTTTTGATTGCGCTTGAATGATGTGCTTTTTCATCCGTTATGATCAATTTATTGATGTGCAATAATATTTTCTCGACTCATTTCAATGTAAGAGTGCTGTTTAAATAGCTCAATTAAATATGGAAAATTAAGAGAAAAAAGGGTTTCTAGTTCTGAATTTTTGATATTACCCGTCGTGATTAAAAGTAGTTTATAAGGTTGCTTAATTGTTAAAAAAGAGTTAACAAAGTCATAATCTTTAGTGATTAAAATTCTATTTTGTTGAATTGAGATAGCATTAATTTCAATATCTGATGTAGCATTTTGCGATGGTAAGTCTCTGGTATGGATGGTGTCATAATTTGAGGCTCTGAGAAAATTAGCAAGGCGAACTGGTAACTGAGCATCAATAATGAATTTCATGAAGCGATTTTATGAATGCTTTTTACTTGGCTGAGTCGAGCTGCAAATAACAGAACAGCCAAAATATCTTCCGATTCTAAGTCGTCATAATCTGCCAATATTTCCTCATTCGTCATGCCAGAACTGAGCATTTCTAGAATAAACTCAACAGGATAACGTAGTCCTCTAATGCAGGGTTTTCCGTGACAGATATGAGGATTTAGGGTGATACGTTGTAGCAGTGTGTTATCCATGCTGTGAGATATCCGCAAAAATGAGCATCATATATCAGGATAGCATCAGAGGCTAGAAAGTTAAAAGCGAGCGCGCATCATCTAGGATAATTTTAGCTCAATGAGGTCAGGCGATCGCCTCAAAATGTAACACAACTGTTAATGCTACTACGTCTAGTAATTGGGGTGTATTTTTAGTCATTTAATATTCAAAACAATAGCTAAAGCATTACTAATTTCCTTCATAATTTCTGCGGAAACAGTTCCCACTTGTTTAATTAGTCTTTGTTGAGAAATTGAACGAATTTGAAAAGTATCTGCTGTGGATAATTTGCTTAAATTATTCTCTGCTGTTGGTTCAATACTTATCATCCAAGGTACTTGTGCAAAAACTTCGTTCCAGCCTGTAATAGGTACAATAATCTTTAAGCGTAAAGTACCTATATCATCATTATTAACAATAATACAAGGTCGCGTTTTGCTAATTTCATCTCCTACGGTGGGATCAGCTTTATATAGCCAGATTTCACCTCTACGCATAATCTTGGTACTCATAAAAATCTTCATTACAAGTATCAACAAATTTTGTCAAACTGCTTTCTGTTTCGTAATAGGAATGCATAATTTCCGCAGCAGCAGTTAAGCTAAGTTTTTTTGGTTTTTCCATTTCTTCACGCATGAGTTTTAATGCAAATTCAATCATCTCTAGTCTTTCGACATTAGGCATTTTTTTGATAGCTTCTAAAATTTGCGGGTTAATCATAATTCTGGCAATTATTACTAGCTTCCATTATCATGTTGAATATATTCATTATAATCCCGTGAAACATGGTTTGCTAACAGCACCAAAAGATTGGCAATATTCCAGTTTTCCCCGCGCTGTGCGTCAAGGTATGTATGACATAATGTGGGGTGCAGGTGAGGAAATTATTTTTGATGATCATATTGGTAATGAGTAGGTCGGATTCAATGAAATGAAACCCAACATTAACATCAAAAGTTTTGGGTTTCGTTCCTCAAGCTAACCTACAATTAAACTAATTTTAATTAATTCTTTCTAACCATGTTTGCAACGCTTGATTAACAATATTTTTAGTTTCAGCAACAAATATTTGGTTGTATACTTGTCCTAAATGTATAAGTTCTGAAAATAATCTTCCTGAATCTTTTGGCACAGAATAAAAGATTTTATTAAAGAATTTTTCCCACAATATACTTTTTTCTTTCACAGGAACATATCGCGAATATGTGAGATATTCCTCCGTTGTATCAACTTGCATTCTAGCAATAGTTTTATTTTGACGGTTGGGAATAATTAGCCATAAAAATAATATAATCTTCTTTGATTTTCTATCAAACGAAAATTCTGCACATTGTCTCAATTTATCTTTGCCATATCTACTTGCATAGACAATACTTTTGTTAACTATGATTTCTTCTATCCTATGATCGAAACCTAGTATCTGCTGTCTGATTTGTTTTAAATTTTCTAATTCCGTTTCTGTTAATGCACCTAGCCAATCTAATAATAATCTTGGTGCTTCAGGAATGTTATCATTTTGTTGATTTTGTAAATTAACTTGTTGATAATTAATTTTTATCAGCTTTGCTTCTGACTGGTTAGAAATTTGAGATACAGAAAAATAAAATTCGTTATCTTCTTTACACAGAATATAAAAAGTAAATAGCTCGAAGTTTAAACGGCTATGTTTTTCATCAATTAAATTATGGCGATGAAAATTAGGACATATTGCTAACAACCGAACCTCTTGCTCATAATCAACATTATCTTTAAAAGGTTGTTCTTCTCTTAAATTCTCATAATAGCGTGTCAGTTGATTAATAATATAACGATCTTGTGTATTTTTCAATTCAATAATAGTTAGTTGATTATTTTTGCCAATTCCTATAATGTCACAAACCTCTCCTTGTATATATAATTGCCGTGCTAAAGGCTTTAGTTCAAATATTTCTTCTAAATTATCCCAAACAAAGGTTTCTAATTCAGACTCATCAATAAATTTCCAACCTTGAGCAGTTTTTTGTAATGCTACTTTGTTTTTCATCTTGGTGATAGCAGTAATAATATATTTAATTTATACTAAAAATCACCTAATTCTACTTATTCAGTTCTGTAGGTTGGGTTGAGGTAAAGAAATCCGGGCTACGACCTAGATTAATGCTCATCTCTTATAATTGATCGGATAACCTGCACATATAATCTTAGGCATGAGACTGTGACAGAACCTGGAAACTACAAAGATACGGTAAACTTACCCAAGACTAAATTCGATATGCGGGCTAACGCTATCAAGCGGGAACCTGAAATCCAAAAATTCTGGGCGGAAAATAACATTTACGATCGCCTATCGCAAGAAAACCCCGGCGAATTATTTATACTCCATGATGGGCCTCCCTACGCCAACGGCTCATTGCATATTGGTCATGCTTTAAATAAAATTCTCAAAGATATTATTAACCGCTACCAATTACTACAAGGGCGTAAAGTTAGATACGTGGCAGGGTGGGATTGTCACGGATTACCCATTGAGTTGAAAGTTCTGCAAAATATGAAGTCGGCAGAACGGCAAAATTTAACGCCTTTAAAATTGCGGCAAAAAGCCAAAGAGTTTGCTCTAGCTACTGTAGATGAACAACGGGAATGTTTTAAACGCTATGGTGTTTGGGGTGATTGGGATCATCCTTATCTGACGCTGAAGCCGGAATATGAAGCGGCGCAAATTGGTGTCTTCGGTCAGATGGTGTTAAAAGGATACATCTATCGCGGTTTGAAGCCGGTTCACTGGAGTCCTAGTTCTAAAACTGCGCTGGCTGAGGCTGAGTTGGAATATCCAGAGGGTCACACTTCGAGAAGTATCTATGCAGCTTTTCCCATTACCGGGCTGTCTGACGCTGCTAAACCTGTGTTGGCTGAATTTTTGCCGGATTTGGGTGTGGCTATCTGGACTACTACTCCTTGGACGATTCCGGGGAATTTGGCTGTGGCGGTGAATGGTGATTTGAATTATTCTGTGGTGGAGGTGTCACGCAGAGGCGCAGAGGCGCAGAGTGAGTTTTTGATTGTGGCTACTGATTTGGTGGAAAGGTTGGCTGGTATTTTGGATGCTGAGTTGACTGTAAAAGCCACATTCAAAGGGCAGGTTTTAGAACATTCTACTTATCGTCATCCTTTGTTTGACCGGGAGAGTCCGGTGGTGGTTGGTGGTGATTATATTACTACTGAGTCGGGTACTGGGTTGGTACATACTGCACCTGGTCACGGTCAAGAAGATTACATTGTTGGTCAGCGTTATGGTTTGCCGATTCTTGCGCCTGTGGATGACAATGGTGATTTTACTCAGGAGGCGGGTGAGTTTGCTGGGTTGAATGTTTTGGGTGATGGAAATCAGGCGGTAATTGATGCGCTGACTGCGGCTGGTTCTTTGTTGAAGGAGGAAGCTTACGCGCACAAGTATCCTTATGATTGGCGGACGAAGAAGCCGACGATTTTCCGGGCGACTGAACAATGGTTTGCTTCGGTGGCTGGTTTTAGGGAAGAAGCTTTAAAGGCGATCACTACTGTAAAATGGATTCCAGCCCAAGGTGAAAATCGCATCACGCCAATGGTTGCAGAACGTTCAGATTGGTGTATTTCCCGTCAGCGTTCTTGGGGTGTACCCATTCCGGTTTTCTATGATGAAGCTACCGGGGAACCACTGCTGAATGAGGAAAGTATCAACCACGTCCAAGGAATTATTGCTGAGAAAGGTTCTAATGCTTGGTGGGAAATGTCGGTTGAGGAATTATTACCAGAGTCTTACCGCCATAATGGCAAGTCTTACCGCAAAGGTACAGACACAATGGATGTATGGTTTGATTCTGGTTCATCTTGGGCATCTGTAGTTAAACAGCGTCCAGAATTACGCTATCCTGCTGATATGTATTTGGAAGGTTCTGACCAACACCGGGGATGGTTTCAGTCAAGTTTGCTCACCAGTGTAGCGGTAAATGGCATTGCACCTTACAAAACGGTATTAACTCACGGCTTTGTTTTAGATGAACAAGGGCGAAAAATGAGTAAGTCGGTGGGGAATGTGGTTGACCCTCAAATTGTGATTAATGGCGGGAAAGACCAGAAAAAGGAACCGGCTTATGGTGCTGATATCCTGCGGTTGTGGGCTTCGTCGGTAGATTATTCTTCTGATGTGCGTCTGGGTGGTAACATCATTAAGCAAATGAATGATGTCAGAGGCAAGATTCGCAATACAGCGCGGTTTCTGTTGGGTAGCTTGGATGATTTTGACCCGGTAAAAGATGCAGTACCCCTGGAGGATTTACCAGAACTTGACCGCTATATGCTACACCGCATGACTGAGGTGTTTCAGGAAGTTACCGCCGCTTTTGAAAGTTTCCAATTCTTCCGCTTTTTCCAAACTGTGCTGAATTTCTGCGTTGTGGATTTATCCAACTTCTATTTAGATGTTGCCAAAGATAGATTGTACATCAGTTCTCCGGATGCTTTCCGTCGCCGCAGTTGTCAAACGGTTTTGCAAATTGCTTTAGAGAATTTAGCAAGGGCGATCGCACCTGTATTGTGTCACACTGCTGAAGATATCTGGCAATTTATCCCTTACCAAACACCATGCAAATCAGTGTTTCAAGCTGGTTGGGTGCAGGTAGATAAAAAATGGCTTAATCCTGAATTGGCTGAATTTTGGCAACAAGTCCGCAAAATTCGTGATGATGTGAATAAGGTGTTAGAACAAGCCAGGGGAGAAAAAATGATTGGTTCTTCCCTAGAAGCAAAAATCCTGCTATATGTCAAGGATGAGCAATTACGTTCTGCGGTAAAAGCCCGAAATCCGGAAATTGGTAATGGTATCGACGAACTGCGGTATCTGTTTATTACCTCCCAAGTGGAAGTTTTAGACTCTGCGGAAGCATTGCAAGGATTGAAATATAATTTGCAGTCTGATAGTTGGGGAATTGGTGTGGTAGATGCAGAGGGGAAAAAGTGCGATCGCTGTTGGAATTACTCCACCCATGTGGGAGAATTAGCAGAGCATCCCCTACTGTGTGAAAGGTGCGTTCCAGCCTTAGCCGGAGAATTTTAGAAAGTAGGGAGTAAGGGGACAAGATAGATTCTTTCCCACTCCCCACTCCCCACTCCCCACTCCCCTACAACTTCTGCAACAACTCCTGAGTTAACTGAGTAAATGCTTTTGAACCAGATGATTGAGGCGCATTTAATACAACCGGCATAAAACTATCAACAGCCTTAGCCACATTCATATCAACTGGGATTTGTGCTTTACAAATTTTATCCACACCAAAATCTTCCACAACCCGGTGCATAACTTGTCTATAATACCTGCCATTGAGCAGATTAGAACTAGCCATACTAAAGACAATTCCCAGCATTTGGATATTTATCTTAGCTTCGTGTTCGTGACTGTCTTTTAATTTCGCAATCCGTCTTTCTAATAGCTGAATACCCACCACAGATAAAGGTTCTGGTTTAGCAGGCAAAATATAGAAATCACTTGCAGCCAAAGCACTCCGAGTTAATAAATTATAGCCAGGCGCACAATCTAACAGAATGAAATCATACTCATCGCGCACTGGTTTTAAAATATTATTTATCAACACTCTTTCAAAGCGATTCCACACAGTTTCAAAATCTTGTTCACCCAAAATTTTCGATTGTTCGTGTAGCATTTCGGAAACCACAAATTCATCATATAAGTCAATATCTCCGGGTAATAAATCTAGTCCATTTAGATTACAAACTTGAGATTGAATAATATCTTGAATTGTCAGTGTGGCTTCTGGTTCCGGACTGATAACTTGGTCAATTAAATATCTAAATGTCTTCCGTTGTTTGCGAAGTTTGGCAAAGCCTAAAGGGGACATTAAACTCAGTGTAGCGCTGATTTGGCTATCTAAATCCAGCACTAGCACCCGCTTACTATGATTTTTGGCTAAACAAGTAGCTATGTTGACAGTGAGGGTAGTTTTACCAACACCGCCTTTCATATTTGCAGTAGCAATTACATATCCCATTGGTTAAATCCTTTGTTGACGCATTCCCATATTGATGCTAAATCATTACCACAATTTTTCAGTTTTTTTATCAGGCCACGCCCCGCTTAACTAACACGCAGAGAGTCTGATTTAAGGCATCAAACCTGCCGTAAGTATAAAAAAATTTATTGAGTAGAAGTATAATATATTTATTCATATTTAGTAATAATACTAGATATAGTAATATTTCTATACATACCATATAGCAATTATGATCACACAGTCTTAAGTATCTATGTTATCTTTTAAACTGCATACGGTTTTTGCCCATGTAGCAATTTTATTGAGGTAAAGTATATTGCCGTTTAATCCTGAACTGTGTCGTAATGAAAGCGAAGTTGAAAGCAAACTCATAGTTCAGTATTTGCTGCCAGAGTTAGGGTATACTCCCGATACATGGCATCAAGAAGTTGCACTGGGTAGCATTCGTTTGGATTTTTTAGCATTTGCTGTACAAGTTATCCCCTTGGTTTTAGATGCTAATTCCCCGATGAGTGTTGTCATGGAGGCCAAGCATCCCAAGCAAAATTTAAATAATCATGTTCACCGACTCAGGTATTATTTAACTAGTTTGAATATCCGCTATGGGTTGCTGACTAATGGTAAGGAAATCAGAATTTATGAAAAGTTGCAATATGATATTCAGCTAGTATTTGAGTGTAATGGGAAGGATGTTGAAACAAAAATAGATAAAATTAAAGATATTATTGGTAGATATATTCTGAAAAAAATATCACCTATAAATCAGTTAAATATTCAATTATTTGACAAAAATTTAAATTCAGATATTAAGAGGCAACATTCAATGAAAAAAATTGCAATTTACCACAATAAAGGCGGCGTTGGTAAAACTACTATCGCAGTTAACCTTGCGGCTGCTTTGAGAAAACAAGGTAAAAATGTACTATTGATTGATATAGATTCTCAGGCGAATACAACTTTTGCTACAGGGTTAATCAAATTTCAATTTGAAGAAGATGATGACCTAAAAGACAACAATGTATTTCATTTATTAGACTCAGGAGAATTTAATTTTATTTCAGATATAGTACGTAAATCAGATTATTTCAATAACCCAGAAATTGATGTGATTCCTTCTCACATTACGTTAATTCAAGAGCAAGAAAAACTTAACAATATCCTCGCTAGTAGAAGTAGGCTAGTTTCCAAACTACAACGAGTAGAAAATGAATATGACATTGTAATTATTGACACGCCGCCCTCAAGAGATTTGTATGCCCAAGTTGCACTAATTGCGGCTGATTACCTGATTATTCCTTCAGATTTAAAACCTTTTGCTAATCAAGGTTTACCAACCGTGAAAAATTTTGTCACCGAAATTAATGAGTCTAGAGAAGTGATGGGTAAGCAGCCTATTAATATACTGGGAGTCCTTGCTTCTAAAATTTCAACTAATGCTAAATTTTTACAGTACACTTTTCCAAGACAAAGAGAAGTAATTTCAGATCGTTATCAAATACCACTTATGGAAACAGTAATATATGATAGATCAGCATTGTCAGAATGTATGAATCAGACTATACAAGTTGGAGATTTAGAATATCCTGATCCTAAGTCTATTATGAAATTCGCAGAATCCAAAACTTCGGCTCAAATTTCTGCTGAAGAATTTAAAATTCTAGCTGATGAAGTTCTTCAAAAAATTGGAGTTGCACAATGATTAAATTTTCCTTAGTAGATGTAAAATCTATCAGTTCTGATGTACCTCGTTCAAATTTTGCAGAGGCTGATTTAGAAAACCTTGCGGATATGATTTTAGAGAGTGGCGGTCTTATTAAACCGCTAGTTTTGAAAGGCTCAGGGTTAGAGACTTATACAGTAATTGACGGACATTTTGAATATTATGGTGCTGTCCGAGCCAAAGAAAAAAATCCTCGCCAAGGTGAAATGGTTAATGCTTGTGTCATATTACCAAAAGAAGAAAATATAATTATCAAGCAAGCCTCAGCTATTCAACATATAGATGTATTACCGACTGGAATATCTGGGACAACAAACGTAGAATCACGCTTAACAAACCTGGAATTACGCCTTGAGAAGCAACTTAATGAGTTGAAGTCACAACTAATGCAAGAAAGGCAAATAACAGATGATAAATTTAAACAACTGGAAAGCGATATTCCTGAAAAAGCTGAACAGAACAATCCCCTCAATTTACTAAATACTTTGGATAAATTTGAGTTATCTAAAAAATTAGGTAACTCTAGAATTAGTGGCGCAGAAAAACTTGCCAAAGCTATAGTAGAAGCTAGGCAGAAAAAGCCTAACAAAAAGTTTGATGACTATCGTGATGTGAGAAAATCTGTGAAAGGTTTAGGTGAAAATGGTATTTTAACTATTATTGATATGTGGTGAAAAGACAGATAGTTAATGTAGTCAAACCTGATTATAGTTAGTTATTTAGGATTGAAATCTAACATGGATAAACTGGAATCCAAAATCTTGATTTCTAATAACTTCCGATGGACAGCAGCCAAATAAACCGTATCCATCGCCGCATACTTGAGTTGCTTGTTACTCAGGGGACGCTTTCCCCAATCGCTACCTCCTTCATCTGCATCAACATTGACAAAATTACAAAGTTCTGATGCTAAAGTTTTGAGTTTTAAATTGGAGACTTTCAGGCGATCGCGGGTAATTTTTCTAGCTATTTGGTATGTACAAGTAATATTTTGTGCGAGTTTTTTTCCTAAATACTTGAGGTCAAAACCAGAATTGTGAAAAACCTTCTCAATGTTGGGATTAATCATGACGTGGTTAATAAAATATTCTGCCAAATCAGGTTTATCTAATACATCGAGAAGGTAAGCAGATACGCCTGTGGAATCTTTAGGATCAGCCAATACCTGAATCAGCGATAATCTGGGATAGTGAGTAGTGCAATCTGCAATTTCTGTATCTAACCACAGAGTTTGAGAAGATGTGACTGTGGAGATAAACTCCCGGATTTCTGTTGCTGTTGTCAGGTAGTGCATTGACTGAAAATTTATAAAAAAGAATTAACTTTCACCAATTATAAAAATTAATTGGTCTTCAAAATTGGCTTGAGGGTTGACAATCTTTACTTTGTTTTCCTGACATAACATACCAATGAAGTGTTGAATTTCACTTTCTTGAACATCGGGAAACTGATTGACTGCTTGAGAAATTAAAGTGGTAATACCGATTAAATTTTGGGTTGCGACTAAATTGAATAAAAAATCTTTGACAGGAGAAGCAGTATTACTCCCAGCTTGGCGAACAATTCCTAACTCCTGTAATAAAACACAATTATGTAAAATTCTTGACTTGCGGATTAAGGTTTGCAATAGCTGTAAATTAATGGTTTTATATCCAATCACTAATTCTTGGGAAAGTGCAGAGTTAACCAAGTAGTTGTAAGTGGCTAAGTAATGAACTGACTGAATAGTTGGTTGAATGTGAAGATGCTGATTATTGGTAAAAATCTCGTTATAGATTTTATTATCAGCAGGTTTTGATATTCCTTCATTCCCCATTCTAATCAAGACCAGTTTTTGGCAGAGTTTTTGCTTAATTGTTTTTTGACAAGTATCCATAATCTCCAGAAAACTTTTCATGTTTGCATCTTCTGTCCAGATTATGCCTACTTTTTCTTTTTGTTCGGAGTGTTGATAACTACAGGAATAACTGGCATATTTTCCTGAGATCAGTTTATGTCTGACTAACCCTACTTCTGATGCTTCTAAGGCGATTTCCAACATCCGAATTAGTTCAGGTGATGATAGCAGGGAGATTTTGGGAAATTTTTCTTGAACTTTTTTATATTCTTCCTGCCAGAGTACTTGAAATTCTGCTTTAGGATCTAGTTCTCCTTTCCCATTGATCCCAATAATTTTATTTTTATATTTCTGATATTGGCTTCTTCCTAAAAGTAATACGTTTCTGGGGTCAGTTTTACCGCCGGGAAAACATTTTTCTAATATTTGCCGATTTAAGGGAGCGATGGGTGATTCTAGTGGGGGTGTAGCTGGTTGATGTACTGTCTGTAAGATATATTTCCACAGTGATTCAGCTTGATTTATGTCAATGTTTTTTAGTGTGATGACTTTATCTACTTTGGCTTTATCAGCCTGTGTGATTTGTTTCCAAATTTTCTTCCAAGGATCTGTAGCGATGGTGATAATAATCAGAAAATTTTGGATAGTTTCGTTGTGAACTGTGGTGTTGGCTTTAAATATTGCTTGTGGAGTGTATAACCAATTGGGTACGCTTTCTACTTGGTCAAAACATAAAACAATTGGCTGAGTTGCTGTAGAAATTTTACCAAAGTTTGCTAAGATATTTTTTGCACCATCTTCTGTGTCGATGCAGTTTTTAACGTTTAAAGCCTCCATTGATCTTTCACTTAGGTTATCTCCTCGTAACCACTCGCAAGCTAGAGGATAAAGTTGGGGATCTGTGAGGTCATATAAAACTCCGAAAAAGTTTTCCGGATCATAAATGTTATAACTTTGATAGGTTTCGGTGAGATGTTTAACAAATTTTTGCCGATCAGTCAGTAATAAATCCAAAACGTTATCGTTAAAAAGTTTCTTTTTGATATCGTTTTTGAGAAAGTCTGATACGCTTTTTAGCCAGAGAATTAACTGAGATTCTCGTTTTCCATCTGGGACTTGAATTAAACTATCTACTGTGTAGCGCAAGATATGTCGCCAGATGTAATCATCATCAACCCAGGGTCCGATATAAGCAAAGAATGCTTTGGGGTTAAGAGTGGTTTTGAGTCTACCTAAAACGTAGCTTTTACCGGAACCGGAGTCACCAACAAGCAGGAGAGTCCGACTAAAGTTATCGGTAGTTACTAGGTTGAGAACTTGTTCAATTTCGGCTATGGATTCTTGATGAATTGAAGGAACCATAGCTTCCTGATGTTGGTTTTTAACCCAAAAGTTCCCTGTTCTGTAATTTACTTGGTCAAAGGGATTAATATTGTGTTTTATAATCTCGTTGATAGATGCCATAGTTAATGATTGTGATGGAGGAAAGTTATTGATGGGAAACTAATTCATCTAATTTACGAATGCTTTCTCAAGATATCTGTCTAATTGAGATTGGGAATCGTTTGAGAAAAAATCACATTTTTATTCTTACCCTGAAAAATTTTAAATCTAAGGGTATTTTCACTGATATTTTTCCGAAATTTTACACAATCCTACAGATATCTGAGTAAATGGGTGTGATCAATATTAACGAATTTAAGTATTTTCCTGTAGTAATTAGATTGTTATGCGATCGCCTGTTAACCTATGATTAATAATTACCCATAACTTCAACCTATCCAAAAATATTACTGCTGGGTTTTTTGTTTTAATTTGAGTTTAAGTAATTTAGCCAGAGTCCGGGGAATACCATATAATTTGTTAAATGCCAGATTCCAAAAATAACCATATTGGGGAAAAACTTTGATTAACAGAATATCGGAAAAAATATGAAATCGGGGTGGTTTTAATGCTGGATCTTTATCAATATATCTAATTTGTTCTGGTTTCGGCATCCAATGACCAATAATAGCATCTTGATGGAAAAATTGAGCTTGGATAAATAACCCTGCTAATCTATCCAAACCAATGGCTGGTATCCAAGTAACTGCGCCAATTACTCTTGTCGTTCGGGAAAGTTCTGGTAATCCTTGTTGAATTAGATCATTGCGCCAAATGATATTATTAAAGTTTTCAAAATGATAACCTTCATTATCTCTTCTGTTCAGAAAAGGCCAAATTAAATACCGCCAGTCAAATTTTTTCTTTAAGGGAGCAATGGGAACTTCTAATAACCCCTGATAGTTACCTTTGTCATAAGGAAAAGGATTTTCGGCTGTTTTTCTGCATACTGCTAGTTGAGTAACATCAGGAATTTCTGCCCAAGGTTGCTTAATTCGCTGTTCGTCGTTGATATCTATATTTAGTTTTTGTAATCTGAGAATCCAGCTTTCAGGAAATATGTTAAAGTATTTGCTGATTAATTCACATACTTGAGGATGCACATAATCATCATCATCTAACGCTAAAACATATTTGCCGGTGGCGTTGAGAAAACCTACATATCTTTGTAACCACTCGCCTTTATAGGGACTGACTATAACTTTGACTCTCGGATCATTAATCAGTTTAATGTTGACTTGAGGAGGATAAATAAAGACAAATTGTACAGCACCTTCAACTTTTAAGAGGTTTTCTAGCCAATAATCTGAAAATTTCCCTAATGTAGCTGTAACTATAGATAGTAATGGTTGGTTATTCATCTGTGATTTCTACACACCTGATAAACTGATTTACGGGAATTTATACATTATGATCTGTGTGCAGATTTTAGTCTAGCTTTTGATTTACTAAGCTGTTATTAACATGATATTAATATATCAGCTTTGTAAGTAATAACTCATACAAGTAAATTAAAATATTACAGAAATTATATGCGGATTCTCATGTTATCTTCTACATTTCCTTATCCACCCAGTCGTGGGGGAACTGAAATTAGAACTTTTAATTTGCTCAAGTATTTACAGCGAAACCATTCTGTGACTTTAGTGACGCAGCAGGATGAAGGGGTGGCGCTGAGTGATGTGGAGGAATTAAGGAAATATGTCAGTGAGTTGATGGTTTTTCCTTTACCGCCAGATGTGGCAGAAAAAAAGGCCGTCGCCCGAATATTTGGTAAAATTGGTCGGTTTACAGAGTCAGTAATTAAAGCTACTCCTCCTAATGTGTTACATCGCTATGCACCCGAGATTCAAGCTTTAGTAGATAATTATGTCGCAGCGCAGCAGTTTGATGTGATTACCTGTGAACATAGTGTGAATGAAATATATATTAGACCAGAATTTCGCCACAGGATTAAGACGGTTGTAGATATTCATAGCTCAGTTTATAGCTGGACTAATGACCATTTAAAAATGGGTGCTTCTCAAAATCCTTTACGCGATCGCCTGTATCTGTCCTTAATTCTCAAACGCTACGAACAGCGTTACTGCAATAAATTCTCTCACATTGTTGTCACCACAGAAGACGATCGCCAAGAATTTCTCAAACTGCGCCCAGAAATGGAAATTCAAGTCATACCCAATGGTGTAGATTTAGACTTATTTCCCTATCGTTCCCACGATCCTGGCGGACACAAATTAATTTTTGTAGGAGCAATGGATGCATCCCATAATATAGATGCAGCCCGCTTTTTCGCCTTAGAGGTATTACCAGAACTGCAAAAATCCTATGCTGATGCTACCTTTAGCATCGTCGGTACTAGACCAGCACCAGAAATTTTAGCACTGAAAGAAATTCCAGGAGTTATCGTCACTGGTCGTATTCCCTCAATGGTGGAATATCTACACCAATCCACTGTGTGTGTAGTCCCTCTGCGGACTGGTTTTGGGATTAAAAATAAAACTTTAGAAGCAATGGCTGCTGGTGTCCCCGTAGTGGCGAGCGATCGCGGTTTAGAAGGATTAGCGATAGATACCCCCATCCGCGCCTTACGCGCCAATCAACCCCAAGATTATGTGAGCGCCATTAGCCAATTATTTGAGAGTCCCCCACTGCGTGATCAATTGTCTAAGAACGGTAGAGAACTGATAGAAACCCAATTTACTTGGGCGATCGCCGGAAAAAGCTATGAACAGATTTGTTTAGAATGAGTGGGGAGTAGGGAGTAGGGTACAAGCTTTTCGGTGTCTAACTTTCATCATTAGTTTATGTCCTAAAGTTCTTGGCGGTTGCGATCAATCGAAAAGGAGTCCTATATATCGAAAAAACTCAATCACAAAAATACTGTTTAACCGCAGTTTGTAATATTGTCTTACTCAAGAGAGAAGTTAGATTTAGTCCTAAAATGTAAACTTTTAATAACAAAACATCCGTTATCCCCCTTATGTCACACCCATTTTGTGCTACGTTGAGAAATTAGAAAAACCTAGAAAATATGTACATATTTCAAGTTCTCAGCAACAGCAGTTGCTTCTGATTTACAGTTTCATCATTAAGAATCTTCACGAGTAAAGTAATTAATCCAAATTACGGATGTATGGGAATTATTTGCTCAACCTCTGCAAGCAAGTAGCGGGAATTTCAGGTGAACATAGAACAATTCTTTCAAAACACAGAAGCACTACATAGCCGTTTAGCCGACTTGTACCAAACAGCTAGTGTATTACCTTGGATTCCCCCGGAAATGCTACCCCAAGCCTTTAAGGAACTCTACAGCAACTCGAAAATGGTACAAGTAGCGGCGGAGGAACTGTATCAGCAAAACGAAGAACTAATTTCAACACAAAACCA
The DNA here is from genome assembly GCF_963923915.1 of Nodularia chucula CCY0103. Classification (NCBI taxonomy): domain Bacteria; kingdom Bacillati; phylum Cyanobacteriota; class Cyanophyceae; order Nostocales; family Nodulariaceae; genus Nodularia; species Nodularia chucula. The sequence goes on from NZ_CAWUOL010000044.1 coordinate 37,584, forward strand.
TCTAGAAGCCGAACGCCAACGCTATCAAGATTTATTCGAGTTTGCACCAGATGGCTATTTAATCACTAATACTGAAGGAATCATTCAAGAAGCGAATCTAGCCGCAACCCAATTACTTAATATTTCTAAACAATTGCTGGTAGGTAAACCCATCGTTAATTTTGTCTGCTTAGAAGAAAGACAAATTTTTCGTTGTGAACTGAACCACCTATATCACTCAGATAGAGTTAGAGAATTAGTAGTGCGTCTACAAGCAGATCATGGAGACTCTTTTGATGCAGCTTTTACAGTATCCGTAGTGCGTAATCAGCAGGGTAAAGTAAACTCTCTGCGTTGGCTGCTGCGTAATATTCATGAACGTCAAAAAAAGCAAACACAATTCATCGATAACAACAGTGATCTGCTTCAACATCGCCCTATACATAAACATATTAAAGGCGAAACTATTCCTCTCAACCCTTTAGTAGTGTGGTATGTGCGCCAAGGTTTAGTTAAACTGAATACTTTTTCGGAAACTGGGGAAGAAATATTGCTGGGATTAGCAACTAGAGAGATGGTTTTTGGGACTAATATGACTTCTTTACCTATTTATCAAGCCACAGCCCTTTCAGATGTAGAATTATCTTCAATTTCTGTAGGAGAGATAGCATTAAACCCAGAAATGTTGAATCTCGTTACAAAACTTTACATATTCAGGTATAGTAGTTT
>NZ_CAWUOL010000045.1:0-37780 GCF_963923915.1 Nodularia chucula CCY0103
AAAACTACTATACCTGAATATGTAAAGTTTTGTAACGAGATTCAACATTTCTGATTGCTTGGTATTTAAGCAAAAGAGTAAATAACCCTTAAACCGTAATTTAAATATTATTAGTGCGATCGCAAATAGCTCCGTAAGAATCGCCTCCAGCAACCCTTCAAATGATATTTGAGGCGATCGCATATTTATTAATTTCTTAACAACGCCCGAAATCCTGCTTGATTGAAATGTTCATCCGCAGTGAGGGCTTCAGAAATTCCTCTATTTTGCATCACAACAAATGATACACAGTCAACCAGTCCCCATTCTTTGTCTTCGCGATTTCTAAATAATTCAAAGGCAGCGCAATACAATTCATTTGTCAAAAGCACTATTTCAACATTTGGGTCTGATTCAAGAGATTCAAGAAGTTGAATTGCGGCAGTCCTATATCTTTGCTTTGAAAGTGCATTACCAATTTCCAGCAAAATTGCTTGAGTTGTGACGAGATAGAGATTTTGAAGTTCTATCTGTTCAGCAAGATTAACTGCTTTAGCATGGTTTTGATCAGTGGTTGCAGATAAGGCAATCGCAAAGGATGTATCTAAAAAAACTTCAGGCATTTTCTGACTGGCTTTCTCCATACAGATATTGGTCTATGTTTTCTGACCAGTCTGGATTGCCTTGCAATTTTAAAGATTTGGCAGTTTGCAAGAATGATTTTCTGGTTGCTTTAGCCTCAGGTAATAGGCTTTCAACAATAATCCTTACTCTTGTCCCTGGTTTGATATTTAAAGGTGTTGCAGGAATAAGGGTTTCGCCATCGAACAGCGCATCTAAGATTTGGAGCATAGCATTTTATCAAATATTGCTTCTCTATCATTCTACTATTTTCAAGCTTAATATCAAGAATTGATCGCCTATCACCATAGCTATAGACTGATCGGTCGCACCTCATAGTAACAAAACAGTGCGATCGCCCCTGCAAAACTTGAAAAGATGATTGTTGAGGCGATCGCATTTTTATTCTCCTCATGGTTTACAGCCTTTTTTTGTTTGTCAGTCGCCTAGTTCTGTAATCTGGTCTTGAAGTCAACCCGGCCTTATGTAAAACTGGTGATCTTTGGCTTCACACCGGACATTTGAGGAACTAAAACATGGCGCGTCTAGCACTGCTGAGTGTATCTAATAAAATAGGAATAGTTGATTTAGCCCGTCGCTTGGTGGAAGAGTTTAATTTTGATTTAATCAGCAGTGGGGGAACGGCAAAAACCCTCAAGGATGCTGGGCTACCTGTGACTAAGGTTTCTGATTATACGGGTTCACCGGAGATTTTAGGTGGTCGGGTAAAAACTTTACATCCTCGCATTCATGGCGGAATTTTGGCGCGGCGAGATATTCCTGAACATTTGACTGATTTAGAAAATAACCAAATTCGTCCCATTGATTTGGTAGTAGTGAATCTTTATCCTTTTGAGGAAACCATTGCCAAACCTGGGGTGAGTTTATCTGAAGCGGTGGAACAAATTGATATTGGTGGTCCGGCGATGTTACGGGCTGCGTCGAAAAATTTCGCCCACCTGACGGTATTATGTGACCCGGCACAATATGAGGAATATTTGCAGGAATTGCGCCAAAATGACGGGACTGCATCTTTGGAATTTCGCCAAAAATCTGCTTTAAAAGGCTTTTCTCATACGGCTAGTTATGACCAAGCGATAGCAGCTTATCTTAGCCAAGAAGATGCCGATACTTTACCCCAGCAATACAACCTATCTGGACAGCAATTGCAATCTCTGCGTTACGGCGAAAACCCCCATCAACCTGCTACTTGGTATCAAAGCGGTACAACGCCCACTGGTTGGGCTGCGGCTAAGAAGTTGCAAGGTAAAGAATTGAGTTATAACAATTTGGTGGATTTAGAAGCCGCCCACCTGATTATTGCGGAGTTTACTGATACCCCCGCCGCTACGGTGATTAAACACACAAACCCCTGTGGTGTGGCTGTGGGTAATACCCTTGTGGAAGCATATCAAAAAGCTTTTAATGCTGATGCTGTTTCGGCTTTTGGGGGAATTGTCGCCCTGAATCGCCCCATTGATGCGGCGACAGCGAATGAATTAACAAAGACATTTTTAGAATGTGTGGTTGCGCCTGGTTGTGAACCCGCAGCCCAAGAAATTCTCGCAGCGAAATCTAAACTACGGATTTTGACATTAGCAGATTTGAATAGTGGCCCTCAAGATACTGTGAAAGCGATCGCCGGCGGTTTTTTAGTCCAGGCTGCCGATAATCAAATCGCTGATGCAAATAAATGGCAAGTCGTCACCGAACGTCAACCCACCCCCGACGAGTTAGCCGAGTTACTATTTGCTTGGAAAGTTTGTAAACACGTTAAATCTAACGCCATTGTCATTACCAGCGATCGCACTACACTAGGCGTAGGTGCAGGTCAAATGAATCGCGTCGGTTCCGTTAAAATAGCTTTAGAACAAGCCGGCGCAAAAGCCCAAGGTGCAATTCTCGCCAGTGATGGATTTTTCCCCTTTGATGATTCTGTAAAAACCGCCGCCGCCGCCGGAATTACCGCCATTGTCCAACCAGGAGGCAGTTTGCGCGATCAAGATTCCATCAAGGCTGCAAACGAATTAGGTTTAGTCATGGTATTCACAGGTATACGCCACTTTTTACATTAAATCTCTAGCAGGGATTGTGTGCCACTTGACTAACTGTCACATATCGCACTTGGTTTTTGCCCAAACAGCAGTATTCTCTAGTTGTGTGCGAGGAGCAAAGTTAAAAATAAAAAGCGTTTGGGGTGGAAACACGGCAACACTCCCAAGCGCTTTTTGTATTGCTCTCAGAAATTTTACTAGAAAAAATAGCAACTCAAAATACTTGCCATTACCGAAAAGAGATGATATGCTCTAGTTGTGTGTGAGGAGCAAGTTAAAGATAAAAAGCGTTTGGGGTGGAAACACGGCAACACTCCCAGGCGCTTTTTAATTTTTCACCCACATCCCTCAAGACTTCCCTTCCAGTGGATTGGCGACATATTTAAATTCTGGCTCAGAGTTCCAAGGACCACGGGAATCTTTACCGTCGCCATTCGTCGATAGGTTGTAATAGATATCAACAGTTTCATCAGGTTGAATATTACCAAAAAATGGCTCCGTCAATTTCCCCAGTGAATCCAGCGCTTTCATAAACATCCGAGTATGAGAAACTTCTCTACTTAACAGATGTACTAAAGTATTTTTAGTTCCCTGGTCTGTTGCTAGTTTAATCAGTGCTTCGTAAGTCTGACGTGCGCCAGCTTCAGCCGCAATATTAGCCCTCAAATCTCGGACTACATCTCCACCTTCATTTAAGTAATTAGCTGTCCAAGCGCTTCCTTGACTATCTAGGAAATGAGGCCCCATCCCTCTGACAGCAAACAGTGTGCTTTTATATGCTTCTGTTTGATCCATATTTTTGGTATGACCTTCAATCAGTCTCCCAACCATTTCTAGGTGGCTAAATTCCTCCAATGCAATATCCTGGAGCATATCTCGAATCCCCGGATCTTCCACATGAAATGACTGCACCCAATATTGCAAAGCTGCGGATAGTTCCCCAGTTGCTCCCCCAAACTGTTCTAGGAGTAATTGAGCAAAACGAGGGTCAGATTCCGAAATATTGACGGAGTGAATCGGCTCTTTTTTGTGGTAAAACATAGTTTGCCTGTTTAAAAACCATTTTTAATTAAATAAAATGTAATTATCTGTTAATATTAAATACAAAAAATATGCTACGGATACTACCAATGGGGTAGTATCTATTCTGGAAATCAAAAAAATTAGTATTTAGCGGCAAGTAAATAAATAATTCACACCGCAACTAAGATAAATTTAGGTTCTACGGCGACTGCTAAAGAGTCCCCATAAGTAGATAGCAATCATGGAACCAATAACGGCAACAAACAGACCAGGGATACTTAAACTTGCAGCCGTTAATTGTAGTTGTCCCGTTTGCAATAAAGTAAAGACACTACCTCCAACAAACGCACCGATAATACCTAAAATCATGGTTGAGAGAATACCACCACCCTGATAACCGGGATAGATTGCTTTACCAATCGCACCAGCTAAAAGTCCTAACACTGCCCAAGCAATAAGATTCATAAACGTCCTCGAAGTCTCAACTTTAATTAGTATATCAATTCCTGTTTAGAATTGTTTCTATCAGAGGAAAGAGTTACGAAAATCAATAGGTAGAGAAACTTTTTAAATTGATCGGGAGAATCGCCGTTCTTTGGTTTGATGATAGTTATCGAAAATCACGGCAATATTTCTCACTAGTAATCTACCAATATCTGTAATTTGGATGTGGTGCGTTGAAATATTAACGAGTCCATCGGCTTGGAGTTGCGCTAAGGCTGCTAGTTCATGGGCAAAATATTCATCAAAATTGATGTGATATTTTTCGGCTATATCTTGTTTATGCAGATGGAAGTGAGACATAATCGACATGATTACATCCCGTCTAATAATATCATCTTGATTCAGTTTAATACCTTTACTTAGAGGGATAATATCTGCGGAAATTGCCTGATAATAATCCTTTAATTTTTTGTGGTTCTGCACATAAGCATCATGTAGCATACTGATGGATGTCGCCCCAAAGCCTAAAAGTTCTGTGGAGGAGTGGGTGGTATACCCCTGAAAGTTGCGCTGGAGGGTGCGATTTTGTTGGGCGATCGCCAGTTCATCATGATTTTTGGCAAAATGATCCATTCCAATAAAAAGATACTGGTTTTTGGTCATTTCTTCAATGGTCATTTTGAGAATTTTTAACTTTTCTTGGGGTTGAGGTAATGCGGCTTCGGGAATATTTTTTTGGGCTGGCTTCATCCAGGGGACATAAGCAAAGTTGAAAACAGCAATACGATTAGGATCTAATTTAATGGTTTTTTGAATTGTTTCCTGAAATCTTTCTAGAGTTTGATAAGGTAAACCATAAATCAGGTCTACATTTACACTCTGAAACTTGGCTGCTCTAATCCAACTCATCGCATTAAATAATAATTCTTCTGGCTGGATGCGATTCACAGCTAGTTGGACTTGAGGATTAAAATCCTGAATCCCAAAACTAACACGGTTAAATCCTACTTCACGCAAAAAGAAAATATACTCTTGATCAACGTAGCTGGGATTAATTTCAATGGAAATTTCTGCTTGTAGATCAATATTAAAGTTTTCTCTAATTTGTTCCCACAAGAATTTGACTTGATCTTGATTTAAATAGTTTGGTGTACCACCACCCCAGTGAACTTGTAAGACTGTTCTGTCTGGATCAATCAAGCGCGCCATGTTCTTGATTTCTCGCGCCAAATGCTCTACATAAGGTTTAGCAATATTTTTATTTCTAGAAATAACTGTATTACAGCCGCAGAAGTAGCAAGCACTTTCACAAAAAGGGATATGGAAATATAAAGACAGGGGAGATTTTCGGTTATTTGAGGCGGCGATCGCACCTTGAAAATCACCTGTAGTAAATTCTGCGTTTAACTCCGTAGCCGGCGGATAACTCGTGTATCTGGGTGTAGGATTATCATACTTTTTGATCATCTCCAGATCAAATTTAACACCAGGCAAGACAAAAACCATCAAAACCTCCAAAAAACTGCGATTATCCCGCCTCATGCAGCGTGGCGGAAATTAAATTTCCATGCAATCAATTTGTATAATTTCGCTATTGTTTATTAGCAGTTGGCGAAATTTAGAATTAGGATTTTAGGCATTTCCCACGGTGGCTAATTTATGCCAACTTATACTAGTGTAGAGAGTAGTAGCAGTGCGGAATGTGTTGAGTTCAACCAAACAGCCTAAATTGCAGAAATGATAGGATCTTTTGGTTTTGCATCATTTTTCTCTCCCAAAATCATTTAACTATCAATATCTGTCTAACTATAAAATTACTAATATTTCTTTATATTTTTCGGCTTTCGCCACTTCGCAAATTTGCAAATTCAATCTATTTACGGGATTTTTGCTGACAGAAGAATGGAAAAACGAACCGCCTATCGCTAAGGCGAAAGCTCCGCTAACGCGCAGCGTATGCCCCTTGGGCTTTAGACGCAAAGAACGCCAAGGTAAGAGGGTTTAATAGGTTTTTTACATGGGATGCTCTCCCACACCTCCCACACCTCCCACACTCCCCACACTCCCCCTACTCCCTACTCCCCACTCCCCACTCCCCACATCCTAAAATTTTAATATTTTATCTCTTGTGCGATTTATATAATTTATGCTTATATAACTATAAAAAGATAAAGCATGAAAGCAGTCTCATGGTTAAGTCTGTTCAAACTCCCGAACCTCAATTATTGAAGCCTGGGATTAAAGCCCCAGTGCAGGAAACCTTATTAACGCCTCGGTTTTATACCACTGACTTTGACGCAGTGGCTAATTTAGATATTTCCGCCAATGAGACTGAGTTACGGGCGGTGATTGAAGAGTTGCGTGCTGACTATAACCGCCACCACTTTGTGCGCGATGAAGAGTTTAAGCAGTCTTGGAATCACGTTCAAGGAGAAAAACGCCGCGCTTTTATTGATTTTTTAGAGCGTTCATGCACTTCTGAGTTTTCCGGATTTTTGCTGTTTAAAGAACTATCCCGCCGACTCAAAGACAAAAATCCTCTCTTGGCTGATGCTTTTAATTATCTAGCACGGGATGAAGCCCGCCATGCGGGATTTCTGAATAAATCTATGGCTGATTTTAATCTGTCTCTGGATTTAAGCTACTTAACTAAACATCGCACATATACCTTTTTTCCGCCAGAGTGGGTAATTTACACTGTTTACCTCTCGGAGAAAATTGGTTACTGGCGCTATATCTTAGTTCATCGCCATATTGAAAAACATCCCGAATATCAATTTTATCCCTTGTTCCGCAAGTTTGAAAGTTGGTGTCAGGACGAAAACCGACATGGGGATTTCTTTAAGGCGTTATTGCGATCGCAACCCAAACTATGGAAAAGTTGGAAAGCGCGGTTGTGGGTACGTTTCTTCTTGCTGACGGTATTTGTCACCCATACCATTACAGTATTTGAACGGGCGACATTTTACGAAGCCATTGGCATACATCCCCGTCAGTACAATAATAGAGTAATTCAGGAGACAAATAATACCTCTGCCGGAGCATTTCCTCTAATTTTGGATACTAATCACCCGGACTTTTTCTGGCGATTAGAAGAGTGTTTCCTCGGTACTCAGAGATTGGCAGAAATCAAAGAGGGTAAGGGTTCTGGATTTGTCAAGTTCTGGAAAAAAATCCCCCCCATGTTCTCGATTTTTGCTAATATGTTGCGCCTTTACTTGATCAAACCCATTGATACAGAATCAACACGCGGTACAGTTCATTAAAGATTAAATGCTGCAAATAAAGGCTCAGATCCCCAATTTATTCAATAAATTGGGGATCTAAAAACGTCTCGTCTCACATATAGCATTTCACGGTTGAGTGAAATACAATCACCCCACCCCCAACCCCCTCCCCGCCAGCGATCTATCCATTAGCCCGTCAGCGAGGAAGGGAACTGGATTTTTGGTTAAATTCTATTTATACATCTTTATCTTAAATTGGTATTAGGACTGCCATTTTGGGGGTTAGTAGCTAGTTAAAGTTTTGCTTTCTAAAGCTGACAAACACTCACATTTGAGCCAAAATCCCTGTCATCTACTGACTAAGTGACAGAATTAACAGTAAAATAACTTCATGCTACTAGGATTTAAGACCCAACTCAAAGTAAACAAGCAACAACGAATACTACTGGCGCAACACGCAGGAGTAGCCAGACACGCTTGGAATTGTGGTTTAGCACTTTGTCAGCAAGTATTACTACATAATAAACAGCACTCAGAACACCCGAAGGGTGAAGCTCCTAACGTCGCTAACACTGCGCTAACGCAGTCGCCTACAGAGGGAAACCCTGGTGTAGCACTCTCTCAAAAAATTAAATTTCCCACAGCCATAGATTTACATAAATGGTTAGTAGCATCCATTAAATCCACCCATCCTTGGTATTATCAAGTGTCGAAATGCGCTCCTCAATACGCATTAAGATATCTCTCAGATGCCTTTAAAGACTTCTTTAAAAAAAACAAAGGATTTCCTAAATTTAAGAAAAAAGGGAAACAAGACTCATTTACCTTAGATGGTGCCATTCACATTCACCAGAGAAAAGTAAAAGTTCCCGTAATCGGTTGGATAAAAACCTATGAAAACCTCCCCACAGGATATAAACCGAAATCACTCACCATAAGTAAACAAGCTGATAAATGGTTTATCTCGTAGAAAATAGAAGTAGAAACCAGTGAAACAACCAAACATCAAGAGTTTGTAGGCGTAGACTTAGGAATAAATCATCTAGCCACATTATCAACTGGAGAAATATTTGATGGAGTCAGAAGCTATAAAAAGTATGAGTCTAAATTAGCCAGAATGCAATATTTGAACCGACATAAACAAAAAGGTTCCAATAACTATAGAAAAGCCTGTGTAAACATAGCGAGATTACACCAGAAGATAGCCAACATCAGAAAAGATACATTACATAAAATAACCACCTATATCAGCAAAAACCACGCGGTTATAGGAATAGAAGATTTAAATGTATCCGGGATGTTAGCCAATGGAAAGTTATCAAAAGCTATAGCTGATATGGGTTTTTATGAATTGAGGAGGCAGTTAGAGTATAAAACCCAACTTTATGGCAGTAAGTTAGTGATTGTGGATAGATTTTATCCCAGTAGTAAGACTTGCTCCCATTGTGGAGAGAAGAAAACATCTCTGTCATTATCTCAAAGAGTGTTTAAATGTGATCACTGCGGCTTTGAGTGTGACAGAGACGTAAATGCTGCCATTAACCTCAAACAAGAAGCGGTCAGATTGACCGTGTTAGCCTGTGGACTAGATAGTGCCGACACTTTTAGGATGAAACAGGAAGAAAAAGCTGGCATTTGTTAGCTTTTTTGAATCGGATGTAGATTATCTGGGTTATCATCTAGCTTGGGAAAGTCGAATAATAAAATCAGACCTACCGTGATTTATCCCACAGCTATTTCTGTACCGGAACCACAAATACCCAACCCCGAACCGAACCCATTACCCACTCCCCAACCATTACCAGCACCTATTCCTCAAACGGTTCCAGGGACAATACCCCAAACCATACCTGAACCTGTTTAAATTGACTTTGTAGTTAAAAATCTCCAATCAAAAATGCTAAGAGCCGGAATTGTCGGACTTCCCAACGTCGGAAAATCTACTTTATTTAATGCTGTCGTTGCTAACGCCAAAGCGGAAGCAGCTAACTTTCCTTTCTGCACGATTGAACCGAATGTAGGCGTTGTCTCAGTACCGGATGAGCGCTTAAATGTTCTCTCTAAAATTGCTACTTCTGCCCAAATTATCCCCGCACGGGTGGAGTTTGTCGATATCGCTGGTCTAGTCAAAGGTGCTAGTCAAGGAGAAGGACTAGGTAATCAATTTTTGTCCCACATCCGCCAAGTTGATGCTATTGTCCATGTGGTACGGTGTTTTGAGAATGAAGATATTATCCACGTCGCCGGTTCTATTGACCCAGTGCGAGATATTGAAATCATTAATTTAGAACTGGCTTTATCAGATTTAGCACAAATTGAACGGCGCATTGATCGCACTCGTAAACAAGCCCGCAGTAGCAAAGATGCACAGTTTGAAATCACAGTTTTAGAAAAATTGGCGGCGGCTTTAAATGAGGGTAAATCGGTCCGTCAGGTAAGTCTAACGGAAGAAGAAGCGGAGATTATTAAGGTACTGGAATTACTGACTAATAAACCAATTATCTACGCAGCTAATGTTTCTGAGGATGAATTAGCAACGGGGAATGAGTTTGTGGAAAAAGTCCGCCAAGTTGCAGTTAATGAAAATGCCCAAGTGGTGATTGTTTCGGCGCAGGTGGAAGCGGAATTAGTGGAGTTACCAGAAGCAGATAAGGCTGATTTTCTGGAATCTTTAGGTGTAGAAGAAGGCGGATTAAAATCTTTAATTCGGGCGACTTATACCCTTTTGGGCTTGCGAACATATTTCACTTGTGGTCCCCAAGAAACTCGCGCTTGGACAATTAATGCGGGAATGTCTGCACCCCAAGCCGCAGGTGTAATTCACACTGATTTTGAACGGGGATTTATTCGCGCTGAAACTGTTGCTTATGATGCTTTAGTTACTCACGGTTCGATGAGTGCGGCGAAGGAGAAAGGCTTGGTTCGCAGTGAAGGTAAAGAATATATTGTGCAGGAAGGGGACGTAATGTTATTCCGGTTTAATGTGTAATATCATTGCCGTTTAAATTTTAACCCCACCCCTAGCCCCTCCCCGCAAGCGAGGAGGGGAACTGGATTTACAGTGAAATTGGGTTTTTAGGGCTGGAAACCCTTTTTGGTAAAGGATATGTGTACACGGTAGCGCAAGCGAGGAGGGGAACCGGATTTACGCGTGGGTCAGGATGTGTGTACATGGTAGGTATAGCACCCGCCAAGGTGGTTAGGACAAAAATGGATCATAAAACCCTTGTAATTAAGGAGTTTTAAGTCGAGTACACAATCAAGGGCTGAAGCCCTCACTACAAGCTAGAGTTGACCTGTGAATACTTTTGTGGCTGGCCCTGTCATGTAAACTCTTTGGTCGGGTTCTGACCATTCAATTTGCAAGCAGCCACCAGGTAGTTCTACTGTGGCGGTGCGATCGCATTTTCCGGTGAGGACACCTGCTACTAAGGATGCACAAGCTCCTGTACCACAGGCTAATGTTATACCTGCCCCCCGTTCCCATACCCGCATTTTTACATAGTCTCGGCTCACTACTTGAATAAATTCGGTGTTTGTCCGTTGGGGAAAGGCTGGGTGATGTTCAAATTGGGGTCCGATATTTTCTAAGTCAATGGCGGCGACATCTTCCACAAAGGTGATACAGTGAGGATTTCCCATACTTACACAGGTGACTTCCCAGGTTTTACCCGCTACTTCTAGGGGTTGATTAATCACTTTTGTGTCAGATGTACCCAAGGTTGTGGGAATTTCTCCGGCGAGTAATCTTGGTAAACCCATATCCACCTTGACTTGACCATCAGCCATGAGTTGGGGTGTCATTACACCGGCTAGGGTATGAATGCGATATGCGTCTTTGGTTCTCCCTTCCCCTTCTAAATCGGCGATAAATCTACCTAAACAGCGAATCCCATTCCCACACATTTCCGGTTCGGAACCATCGGAATTAAAAATCCGCATGGTGTAATCAGCACCGTTTTCTCCAGGGAGGGCAAAAATCACACCATCCGCACCAATCCCAAAGTGGCGATCGCATAACTGAATCGCTTGCTCTGGAGTCAATACTGGTAAGGATGAGGGGCGATTGTCAACTAAAATAAAATCATTTCCCAAACCGTGATACTTAGTAAATTCGATTGCCATTTTTCCTATGATCAATTATCAATGATTATGGATGGGGTATTAGGGATTGGGTATTGGGTACTGGGTACTGGGTATTCGGGATTGGAAATAAAAATCTTTTCCCCCACACCTCCCACACCTCCCTACTCCCTACTCCCTACTCCCTATTCCCTACTCTCTTATAACTAAAAATGACTACAACTGAATTTGATACTTCACTACCCAGCATTCGCCAACTCCAAGAACTACTTAGACAAAAAACACTGGTGGAGTGGAAACTGGTAAACGGTGATTCACTAATTGGTAAGTTAGCTTGGCAAGATCATAATTGTGTTTGTATTGTGGATAGTACCGATCGCCAAATTACGATTTTTAAACAGGCGATCGCCTACTACCAAGCCAAGTAGTGCTGAGTTAAGAATAGGATGTGCTAAGAGGTGTAGTGCTGCTAGCAAACAATGGTTGTAGTTTAGTTAAACTCTCCACCTGACCGCATAACAGCACTTGATCACCAATTTGTAAATCTGTGTTTCCGTCAGGACTGCGGATAAATTTGCGATCGCGCCGCATCCCTTGGACTTGAAATCCCGATTGTTGCTGAAGATGTAACTGTGCAATATTCATACTCAAAACCGGAGAGTCAGGACTAACTGTTATCCACTGACAAGCCTTATGAACTCCAGGAACAGCCACCTTTCCTTGGGCTAATTCTTCTAAAGATGTTAGTTCCTCATCCGTACCTACTAACAGCAAGCGATCGCCTGTTTCTAATCGTGTTTCAGCATCAGGATAATCTATTTCGGCCTCGTTAACACGGCGAATAGCCATTAAACTTGCACCTGTTAAGTAGCGAATATCCGCCTCGCCTAAACTCATATCAATCAAGGGTGAATCGTATGGTAGGGTATACCAACGGCGATTTAAATCACGGGTGGCTTGCTGCAAATTCCGGGAAACTTCTGATGGTATTTGTTCTGGTCGTAATGCTAAATAATGATCATTACGAATTTGTTTCATTTCCTGTTGCACTAAAAAGGAAGAAAATCCTAAGCCTGTTAATAGATGGTTAGCCATTTCTAAGCTAGCTTCAAATTCTGGTTGAACAACTTCCTTCGCCCCTAGTTGATATAGCAATTCAATATTTTTATCTTGGGTAGCACGGACAACCAAATCCAATTCTGGACACAATTCTAAAGCTCGTTTCAAAGATAGCCGGGTACTCATGGGGTCAGGAAGTGCGATCGCCATTCCTTGAGCATGATTTACTCCCGCAGTTTCCAAAACGTGCAGACTCACACAATTACCATAAACATAAGGAACTCCTTCCTCCCGTAATTGCTGTATCCTGCTTTCTGATTGGTCAATCACCACCACAGCTAAATTGTGCTTTTGTAACAACTTCACCAAATTCCTACCCACTCGCCCATAACCGCAAACTACAACATGACTTTTTGAAGGTAAATTTTCTGAGACATCACGGGGATAAATTTCTTCTAAATAGGGTTGCAACCACGGCATAGATTCGGCAAAATTAAATAAAAATGGCACTAATCGCAACACAAAAGGAGTCAGCATCAAAGTCACGGCTGTAGTTCCTAAAATCAGCAAATATATGCGCCGAGAAACCAACCCCAAAGCCTGACCTTCACTAGCTAGGACAAAGGAAAATTCTCCAATCTGCGCCAAACCTAACCCAGCAATTAAAGCTGTTTTCAACGGGTAGCGAAACAGTTTCACCAAAGGGGTAATAATTAAAAACTTACCTACAAATACCAGTGCTACCAATACTAAAATTACTTCTAGATTTTTCCACAAAAATATTGGGTCAATTAACATCCCAATGGCGACAAAAAATAAACTAGCAAAAATATCTCGGACTGGTTCGACATAAGTTAAGGTTTGGTCAGCATATTCCACCTCCGATATCATTAAACCAGCGACAAACGCCCCCATTTCAATGGAAAGTCCTAAATGTTCAGTCAGCAGAGCAATTCCTAAACACAGGGTGACTACCCCTAATAAAAATAATTCTCGGCTTTCGGTACGGGCGAGGATTCGCAACAAAGGCGGAATCAGCCAAATTCCCGCTATTACTGCACCCCCCGCAAATAAAGCCAACCGCAGCAAAGCTGTTAAAACCGCAATTCCAATGGTTTCAGCCGGTTGATTTAAGGCTGGTAAGACTGCAATCATTAATCCCAGTGCTAAATCCTGCACCACCAATATTCCCAGCATTACTTGTCCGTGGGGGGTTTCGGTTTCGTTGCGTTCCATTAAGCACTTGAGAACAACTGCGGTAGAAGATAAGGATAAAATTGACCCCAAAAACACCCCTTTAGCAGGTAAATCTTCCCCAGCACCGGTGATTCCGCAAACAATCACTGTGAACAAAATCGTTAAGACAATTTGTAATCCCCCACCTCCCAAGGCGATCGCCTTCACTTTTTTCAGTTCTGCAAAGGAAAATTCCACACCCAAAGCAAATAATAAAAAAGCGACTCCAAACTGAGCCAGAGTTTCTACTTGAATAACTTCTTTAATTACTCCCAATCCGGTGGGTCCGACAATCATCCCGCCGATCAGATATCCCAACAGCACAGGTTGGCGTAGTAGTGAAGCCAACAACCCACCACAGGCGGCGACGGCGAGAACTGAAACTAAATCAACAATTAGTCTAAAATCTTCTGGCACAAGTTTTTCTAAAAAATATTAAGTCCTATTAAATTTAGGATACAAACTTTTTAGATATGGGGCTATAGCAGTTCCTCTTCAACATCATAGTCTCCTTCTCGCTGGCGGGGAGCAGGGAGCAGGGAGCAGGGGGAGGGACAATCGTTTTGAAACAGTGAAATTGGATAATTTATTTTCTGGAGTTCCCTAATATACAGCATCACAAAAATCTAATTAGTATTATAAGCAGTTCATTTTTACAAAAATGCAAAATCAACACCAAACACCTTTATTAGATGCCTTAACAGCTTATACAACCCATGCTCACGCTCCTTTTTACACCCCAGGACATAAAAGAGGTGAGGGCATTTCTGAACCCTTAGCTGATTTACTGGGGAAAAAGGTATTTAGAGCTGATTTAACAGAATTGGCAGATTTAGATAATCTCTTTGCACCTCAAGGCGTGATTGTAGCAGCGCAAAAATTAGCAGCAGAGGCTTTTGGGGCTGCACAAACTTGGTTTCTGGTGAATGGTTCTACCTGTGGAATTGAAGCAGCAATTCTGGCTACCTGTGGCACAGGGGATAAAATTATTATGCCCCGAAATGTGCATTCTTCTGTAATTTCTGGCTTAATTCTCTGTGGTGCTATCCCGATTTTTGTCAATCCTGAATATGACTCAGTGTTAGATATTGCTCACAGTATCACACCGGAAGTTGTGCAAGCTGCACTCCAAAAGCATCCTGATACTAAGGCAGTGCTGGTAGTTTATCCTACATATTATGGTGTTTGTGGAAATTTGCAAGCGATCGCACAAATTACCCACCAATATCATATCCCCTTACTGGTAGACGAGGCACACGGCGCGCACTTTGCCTTTCATCCTGATTTACCTCCCTCAGCCTTAGCCGCAGGTGCAGATTTAACAGTACAGTCTACTCATAAGGTACTCGGTGCGATGACACAAGCATCAATGTTGCACATCCAAGGGGAGAGGATAGATATTGACCGAGTAAATAAAGCTTTGCAACTTGTCCAGTCTACCAGTCCCAGTTATCTACTTTTAGCCTCCCTAGATGCCGCCCGTCAACAAATGGCACTACAGGGAAAAGTGCTGATGTCTCGCACCTTAGAACTTGCAGAGATAGCGAGGAGCCGAATTAGTGAAATTTCCGGATTAACGGTATTAAATCTGCCTAATTTAGATCCTACCCGATTAACTGTCACCGTTTCCGGCTTAGGTTTCACAGGTTTTGCAGCCGAAACCATCTTAGATGAAGAACTGGGTGTCACAGCTGAGTTAGCATCATGGCAACATCTGACATTTATTATCAGTTTGGGTAACACCTTATCTGATATTGAACAATTAGTGCAAAGTTTTATTTCTCTGGCGCAGATGAAACCAGATAATCATCCTCCAATTCCGGAAAAATTAGTTTTCTGGGATAATTTAGGGACTGTTTCTCCCCGTGAAGCCTTTTTTGCTGCTAATGAAATTTTACCTTTGTCAGAAACCTGCGATCGCATCTGCGCCGAAATCCTCTGTCCCTATCCTCCCGGAATCCCAGTTTTAATGCCAGGAGAAATTATTACTCCCCAAGCTTTACAATATTTACAACAAATTCAAGCAATGGGTGGATTTATTACTGGTTGCGCAGATCCAAGTCTCAAAACATTAAAGATAATTCCTAATTCGTAATATTTCCTATGGCTACCCCACGCTAACTATTAGAAACCCTGCGCATTAGCGGTAATTCCTAATTCTTGCATCAGAGGATAGATAATTAAATCCCCCACTCCCTACTCCCTACTCCCCATTCCCTATGTTACTTTTTATTCAAGTTTTTATCTGTTTCCTAGCAGTAATTGCTGTAGGAATGCGCCTGTCTCAAAGTGCTGATGTTGTCGCCGAAAAAAGTGGACTGGGGCGCACCTGGGTAGGTGGTTTGCTTTTAGCTGGTGTCACATCCTTACCAGAATTGGCTACAGGCGTAAGTGCAGTAACCGTATTAAACGCCCCAGATTTAGCTGTGGGGGGAATTTTGGGAAGTTGTTTGTTCAATTTGATGATTTTGGGAATGCTCGATATTGTCAGTGGACGGGAGCCATTACTCAAACGAGCGCCAGTCAGCCTGGGATTAGCTGCTAGTCTGGGCTGTGGGATGTTAGGAGTCACATCGGCGGGACTGTTATTGACTCAAAAAGGTATTCATTTGGCTTTGGGATGGATTGGTGTTCCCAGCTTATTATTAATCTTTCTCTATGTGGTTAGCGCCCGGATAATGACGCAGTTTGAGACTAGACGACGCGCCGCTATTTTAGAAGTGGAACCAGAAGCCGCTCAATACCAACACATTAAACCCGCACGAGCCTATCTAAATTTTACCTTACTTTCTATCATCACCGTCCTTCTAGGTGTGTGGCTGGCATTTTTGGGGGATCAGGTATCCGCCGCTACTGGACTAGGACAAAGTTTTGTCGGCGCACTGCTACTAGCTGCTGCTACTTCGCTTCCGGAAGTTGTAGTATCACTGGAAGCCATTAGAATGAACGCAGTAGAAATGGCAGTTTCTAATATTTTTGGCTCCAATCTCTGGAATTTAGCCATTTTAGGAATTTACGATGTGGTGTACATCAAAGGGAATTTGTGGTTAGAAATTAGCGACGTACATCTATTCACTGCCATTATTGCCATGATTATGACCTCAGTCGCCATTGTGGGATTGATATATCATGCTGTCAGTCGCTCCCAAATCTACGTCACATGGGATGGACTCACTCTGATTGCTCTTTACCTTGGCGCGATGTATATCATATACCGCAGTTGATTAACGATTGCTGTCACTGATAAACTAGCTGTGTCCGTTTCCGTTGATATCGCTATGAGAAACCGTAGAAGCATCCAAATCGGCAGTTAATTCTTTTGATCCAAACTGCACATAGCATTTCTTCGTCTAATAAAGTACAAAATTATCTGCGTTTATCTGCGTTTAATTATTATTTTGGAATTTTGGAAGCATAAAAATTCTCAAATTATCTTTATTAATTTGTAGTCAACTAATTTAGAAATAAGTAGATCAACATAATTAAGCATACAACCTTGACTTTAAGAAGTCGGGGATCTGGATATTACGTTTTTTAAATTTGAGCTACTTATCTAAAAATTACGCTATTAAATCTTCGTGTTTTTCATACATTTATTTCAAATCAATACACTTATGTCTAATGACATAGATTAGATTTATGTCATTAGATTGATGGAAATATTTTATATAAATGTGTAAATAAAAGTATTGATATCAAGCTAGTAAGTGTGACTCCATGTTAGAGAATGGGGCAGCATAAACTGCAAAATTACATAAAGTTTAGCGGATATCAAATATATTTAATCAGGAGATTTTCAAATGGTTGTTACCGTGCGTAGAAGAGCTATAGGTACTTTTGCTAACCGCATAGACATAGAAAAAGCCCTGCATGAGCTGAAGAGTTCGGGCTTTTCAATGGATAGAGTTTCTGTAATCGCTAAAGATGCAGAGCATAAAGGTGACATCGCAGGAACTCACACACAAGAAAAAGTAGGTAATAAAGCCGATCAAGGCGCAACAGCTGGAGCAATTTCTGGCGGTGCTTTCGGCGGTATAACTGGGTTGTTAATAGGTTTAGGAACCTTAGCAATACCTGGAATTGGACCTATTATGCTAGCCGGTGCGACAGCCACAACGTTGGCGACAACTCTAGCTGGGGCTGGGATTGGTGCCGCCGCCGGTGGTTTAATAGGTGGATTAATTGGGTTAGGAATCCCCGAAGAACGCGCCAGAGTTTATCACGAGCGAGTTGAACAAGGACATTATTTAGTAATTGTAGAAGGGACAGACACTGAAATTGCTGCGGCTGATGCAATTTTTCATCGCTATGGTGTGGAAGAGTTTGGTGTTTATGACTACCCCAATGATCAACGAGAACATCACCTAGAACCTGATACTGTGAGACATCAGACTACACCAGTTGTCGAGACAGTTTCTACTAATTACACCACAACAGGCGATCGCGATCAGCCAAATGTAGTCATTGTTGACCGTCGTGATGAAAAAATCTAATTTCATTTGCTTAAACATTTGATCAGGAGTAGGAATAGCGTCAAACTTGTGCTTTTTACTACTCCTATAACCGCCAATATATTTTCCCAAGTTGAATTTGAGAAGAAGACTGACAAAAATGCAAAAGCTAACTCCTTTCCTAATTAGTTGTGTTTTACTGCTCGGTACTGCTGCTTGTGCTGATGATGTAGCGAGAACAGACCCCGCAGCGCCGTCTCCGGGAGAACTTGTAGAAGCACCAACCACAGAAGAAAGACAAGAATCCCTGGAACAGTCTCAAAGTGAAACCCGCAGAAGACAATTAGATGCAGATATTCGCGCCCGTGAAGAGCGGACTGCTGCGTTAAATGATGGTCCGAGAAATCCAGAAGACTTAGCTAGTGAAGTCCGTTCTAAGTTGGAGGCTAATATTCCTGATGGTTTGCTGACGGTTGAGGCCACAGAAGAAGGTCTAATAACTGTCTCAGGAACTGTTAGTAATGAGGATCAGTTATCTAAGATTGAACCATTAGCAAAAGAAATTTCTGGCGTTAATGATGTGATTGTAGATGCAGTTGTGGCTCAACCAAGAGGCTAAATTGCGGCATATCAACGCCAATTGACGAGGGTTAGGGTTAATTATCAGGGAGCAGCCTTAAAACTCTTTAATTACAAGGGTTTTATGATCCGTTTTTGTCCTAACCACCTTGGCGGTTGCTATAACTGAAGAATTTTTAAGTCAGATCACAAACCAGATTGTGATCTTTATTCATATCAAGTAATTTAGAAGGGATAGTGTAGCTACCAAAATCTAAACAACTATGGAAACTGAACAAAAGCAGCTAGAACCAGCCGAGGCGATCGCATCTGGTAGAATTTTACCAGCAAGTGGGGGAGAAAATTTACCTCAATTACCGCCAGGTGACACAGGGGAAGCTGAATGGCGACGAGTTGGGAATAAAACAACTGACTTTTTAGCAGAACTTCCTGAATATTTAACTAGCTTTTTTCAGCAAAATCAGCGCGCTTTAATCAACTTTGCGTTAATTCTGACAGCAATTGTTACATTGAAGGTCTTAGTAGCAATATTAGGAGCAGTTAATAGTATTCCTCTACTAGAGCCATTTTTTGAGTTGATTGGTATTGCTTACTTTACTTGGTTTAGTTGGCGTTATCTGATTAAAACTGAACCGCGCCAAGAATTAACTCAGAAAATTCGATTATTTAAACAAGAAATTTGGGGTGAGTAATTTTTGCCAATTGAATTTCGTTGCTGGCGAAAGGTTTGTAGTGAGGACTAAAGTCCTCTATTTTTTTATTTTTCACTATACCTAAAGGCATAAAAACTGTAATTTTTTGAGTATAATTACTTCTTAAGATAGTAGTTTTATCATCTACATCAGTTTAATCTAGTTCTCGCAGTTATTTAAACAGGGCATAATATATGGCTAATCAAAATCCCGATTCTGCGAAACGTGCAGATGTGGATACTTATGATAGAGGAATAATCCCAGCCGAAACCGCGGCTCGTAAACAGAGAGAAGGGGAAAACTATAAAACTCTTCCGACAAAAGAAGATCAGGAAGGTGCATCCACAAATAACCAAAGCAATACAGACAGCATCAATACCACTGATGGCTACACTGTAGACCAAGAAGGTTTACTAAATAACTATGCTGTTGAGCCAGAAATGTATTATGAGGAACCGGGAGACGCGCGCAAAGTCGCAGCTAAAGATACCGCAGAACGTGTGGAAGAACTCCAAGAAGTGAATCAGGATAATGCAGGTAAGTTGACAGAAAAGGGTGACAATCGGGGTAAAGGCCCAGGGAGAATTTAGTCAATCCGTAATTGGGAGAGAAGAAAGGGATTTTATAGCAACCGCCAAGGACGTTAGGGTATCAACTGATCATAAAAGTGAGACACGACACCGAAAGGTTTTTACGCTACTCCCCACAAGAAGCAAAGGAGCAGGGAGCAGGGGGGAGTTAGAAATTACTTGACACGAACGGTATACTTAACAACTTTTCTTCTTCTCCCTTGCGCCCCACACCGCAGCTATATGGTGAAAGGTTTCATTTCGTAATTATGCCATTGTCTTTGATACCATTCGGCAACTATGGGACGGAGAATGAATTTGGGATGAGCATCTCCTGTGACATCTATGCGTAAACTGGAATAAGGTCGTCTCTTTTTGGAACCTTGACCATGACGACCCAGGAATAGATGCGATCGCGCGACTAATTTACTTGTATCTCCCATAGTTTCCATTAAGTCTTCCCCTTCGGTTCTTTGGCGACGTAGACTATAGCCGCTACCGCCACACACTACCCAATTAATATTTGCGTCTCCGTGTCCTGTATCTAGAGTTTTCAGGTGTTCCAAGCAATGAGCGTGACCATTTAAAACTAAATCTACTAGGGGTCTTCCCTGTGTCAAATCACCTACTTCTGCAGCTACTGCATCCAGGACACCACGCAGGCGATCGCGTACCGCTAAAGTTTGAGCTTGTTGCCATTTTGTCGCTTCAGTCACATAAGGCGGATGGTGAAAATAGATGACTCTTCCCCGGATATCTGCGGTGTTCCAAGACTTAATTAATCTTTGTTTTAACCATTCCAGTTGTTCAATATCGGTTACGGTGTTCACATCCGTGTTTAGTTGCTTTTCAATATCAATAATCAGTTCTTCAATTTGGGATATCTGACCCTGTAAATCATCTAGTTTCTCAGCATCGGTGGGATTCTCAGGATTTAGCTGGGCTGAGGTTTCCATAATTTGCAGTTTTTCTTGCTCAAACTCCTGACGGCGCTTTTCTAAACGTCGCCGATGTTCTCTTCCGGCGCTGGTTTTGGGGATTGGTGCGGGTTCGTTAAATGTATTGGAATCCAACGCAAAAAAGTCAATCCCGCCGTAGCAAAACGTATAATACCGATTTGGTAAGCGGGTAAAACTTCCTGGTTGGTAATTCAAGCACCGACCTGTATCTGTTTCAGCCGTATAATATTTATCTAAATGTTGCGCTAAGTCACTAGGAGCCTGCAAGGCTTTAAGATAGTCTAAAAATGCTTTTGCATAGGCGCTACCTTTTCCAGAACCATGTAAACCTACATCCAGTTCTAATTGTGATCGCAGTAAACGCCGCAAAGGTAACGTGGTAAAGGACAGCAAACTTAAAATAATGGGTAGGTCATAGTAATCATGATTTCCCGGTACAGGTAAGATGGGCAAATTAAACACCATCTGGTCATAATCAATCTTTTCTGGATGTTCTCCACCCACAAGGAACTCTCGGTAAGGTCGAATAAAATTCTGCTGGTAATATTCACTCGACCCCACCAGATAAATTACATCTCCTGTGTGCAGCATAAAACTACATTCAGAATGATGGGGTAACATTTGTTCTGCAATCTGTCGCTGAGGATTATGTCCGCGGTGACTACCAGTACCACTGTCACCCACTACCAAAAAAGAAAAATCTTGATTATCAGAGTGATTATTCGCCAACACCAGCCGAGTTTGGTCAATACTCCGCTCTAGAATTAACGGATCTTGCCATTTTACTCTCTGCTGCATCTTGCTAATTTTTTTAGCGATCGCTGGATCAGAAACCAGTTTCAATACAATCTACTCCTCAATCTTAATTATTCTTGTTCCTCAGAATTTTTCATCTCCACAGTCAAATTAGGAAGTCCCTCTAGCTTTTCCACAGGACTAGTGGCTTGATCCAGGGGTACAAATATTTTCAAACCTCCTGGTACACAATAAACTTCAATCGGAGTTGTGCCAATCATTTCACCATCTAAAACCACCTTTTGGGGAGGTTCTGCTTTGATTTTAAACCTATTTCCCCGCAAATAGCCAATATCATCTCGCTCGGCGGCGCTACTCATGGAAGCTGTTTGCAATAAATGAAAGGTTGCGGCGATCGCACCAGCTTTATTTTCTGGAGCCACTATTGTTAAATCTAACAACCCATCATCATAAATAATCCCGGCTGGCCCCTGGGCTAACACCGAACTAGGAGGAGCCGCATTCGCCACTGTCACGGCTGAAGCTGTGGTGGTAATGATTCTGTCCTCAGTCTCAATTTCTACATCAAAATTAGATAATTTCCGCAGTTGTTGCACCCCAGCTAAAACATACGCCATAATCCCAAAGCGTTTTTTGGCATCCCGGTCTGCCATTTCCACAGTTTCCGCCTCAAAGCCGATACCTGCGAGGAGTACCATCGGCTTATCGTTACAATAAGCTGCATCCACGTATCGAGTTGCTCCCCGCAAAATTGTCTGACAAGCAGCATCAATGGTGTCAGGTATCCTCAAAGCGGCGGCGAAAGCATTAGCTGTCCCCCGTGAAATTATCCCCAAAGGAATATGAGTCCCAACTATAGCCGTAGCCACCGCCGATAAAGTCCCATCTCCCCCAGAAGCAATAATTGCTTCTACACCCCGTTCTACAGCTGCGTGAGCTAATTCGTCAGCACCAACTTCTGGTGTTGTTTGATAAATATCTAAATCAATTTCTGGCTCTAATAGTGACCGAATCATCGCCAGTTCTTGTTCTGGATTACCTTGACCTGCTACTGGATTAAAGATAAGGCAAGCGGAACGCTTCATAGGGTGAAAAACTTAAGTTTTAATTAAACATATCAAATTATTTGCCAGTCTTGAATTTTAGCCAGTTAGATGGGGTGTGGGGAGTGGAGTCTGGGGAGTGTGGGGAGTGGAGAGTAGGGAAGTTACAATTGCTCCCTGCTCCCCTACCTCTTGGTGTGTCCTAACGTCCTTGGCGGTTGCTATATAGAACCCATTTGATTTATGTTGGCGTAGCCTGCACTTTGCGCTGACAACTGAAAAAGCTGTTTCCCACTCCCTACTCCCCATCTAAGTAATTAAAAAAAAATGTAAATAAATGTAAAAAAAACAGCATAAAGTTTACCTGAATTAGAAAATAACCATCCGGAGACTTACCCACTGCGGTAGTCTAGATGAGAATAAGTTTATCGCCTGGTTTGACATATTGTTTTATGACTTCAGTTGTTTCCAGTGCTGCACGCACTATCCGCATTGGTTCTCGTAAAAGTCAACTCGCCCTAGTTCAGACTTATTGGGTACGAGAACAACTCCAAAAAAGTTTTCCTGACATCACTTTTGAAGTCCATACCATGTCTACCCAAGGCGACAACATCCTGGATGTAGCATTAGCCAAAATTGGCGACAAAGGACTATTTACTAAAGAATTAGAAGTGGGAATGCTGAATCAGGAAGTTGATTTTGCAGTTCATTCCCTCAAGGATTTACCAACTAATTTACCAGAAGGTTTAACCTTGGCAGTAATTACAGAACGGGAAAACCCAGCAGATGCGCTGGTTGTACATGATAAATATAAAGATAAACAAATTGAAACTCTGCCCGCAGGTGCAGTCATTGGTACATCTTCTTTAAGAAGACTAGCGCAGTTACGCCACAAATTCCCCCATTTCACCTTTAAAGATGTGCGGGGAAATTTAAATACACGCTTGAAAAAATTGGATGATGGCGAATACGATGCTCTGATTTTAGCCGCAGCAGGTTTACAGCGCTTGGACATGAGCGATCGCATCCATCAAATTCTCCCAGCCGAAATATCCCTCCACGCTGTCGGACAAGGGGCTTTAGGCATAGAATGTCGTGCAGATGACACAGAAATCATCTCCATCCTCAAAGCTATTGAACACACTCCCACACGCGATCGCTGTCTGGCAGAAAGATCATTTTTACGCATACTTGAAGGCGGTTGTCAAGTACCCATCGGCGTAAATACCGAAATAGACGGTGATAACTTAACTCTCACCGGCATAGTTGCCAGCATCGATGGTCAAAAACTAGTAAAAGACACCGTAACAGGTGCGGCCAAAGATGCCGAAAAGCTAGGAGCAGAACTAGCAGACTTGTTAAGGAAACAAGGCGCACAGGAAATCTTGGAAGAAATATTTACCGAAATTCAAAGAGGTTCCTAAAATATTCGGTAAGGAGATGTGATTAGATCAGTAAGCAGTGAAAACTGACAACTGAAAACAGTAAGTAGAACCAGGGATAAAAACTACCATGCGGATTCTATTCGTAGCAGCAGAAGCAGCTCCGGTTGCGAAAGTGGGAGGAATGGGGGATGTTGTCGGCGCATTGCCCAAAATCTTAAGACAAATGGGGCATGATGTCCGCATCTTCTTACCTTATTACGGGTTCCTCCCAGATAAAATGGAGGTTCCGGAAGCACCGATTTGGAAGGGATCGGTCATGTTTCAGGACTTTGAAGTTTACGAAGGCGTTTTACCTGGTACTGATGTTCCCCTGTACTTATTCGGACATCCTGTTTTTTTACCCCGCCGCATTTATGGTGGTGAAGATGAAGACTGGCGTTTTACTTTCTTTGCCAATGGTGCAGCTGAATTTGCCTGGAACTACTGGAAACCAGAAATTATCCACTGTCACGATTGGCACACAGGTATGATTCCAGTCTGGATGCACCAAGACCCAGATATCAGAACTGTATTTACCATTCATAACCTCGCCTATCAAGGGCCGTGGAGATGGTATTTAGAAAAAATTACTTGGTGTCCTTGGTATATGCAGGGACACAATACAATGGCGGCGGCGGTACAATATGCCGATCGCGTAAATACAGTTTCTCCTACTTATGCCGAACAAATCAAAACCCCTGCTTACGGTGAAACACTAGAAGGTTTGCTCTCTTTCATTAGTGGTAAATTATCGGGAATTATCAACGGTATAGACCTTGATATGTACGACCCCAGTAATGATAAAGCTATTAACCAAACCTTTACTATCGATACTTTGGATAAACGCAAAGCTAATAAAATTGCTCTCCAAGAAGAAGTAGGTTTAGAAGTTAACAGCAAAGCCTTTTTAATTGGCATGGTAACACGGTTAGTAGAGCAAAAAGGCATTGATTTGGTCTTGCAAATTCTTGACCGTTTCATGGCTTATACAGATGCTCAATTTGTGTTATTGGGAACAGGCGATCGCTACTATGAAACTCAAATGTGGCAATTAGCATCCCGTTACCCTGGCAGGATGGCAACTTATCTCCTGTATAATGATGCCCTGTCTCGTCGGATTTATGCTGGTGCTGACACCTTCTTAATGCCTAGCCGCTTTGAACCCTGCGGGATTAGTCAAATGATGTCTTTGCGTTATGGTTGTCCCCCCATTGTTCGCCGTACAGGTGGATTAGTTGATACTGTATCGCACCACGACCCCATGAACACTGCCGGTACTGGTTATTGCTTTGACCGTTATGAAGCACTAGACCTGTTCACCTGTATGATTCGGGCTTGGGAAGGTTTCCGTTTTCAACCTCAATGGCAGCAATTACAACAACGTGGGATGACTCAGAATTTTAGTTGGTATGAATCTGCTAAGGAGTATGTAAAGTTGTATAAATCGATTCTCGGCTTACCAGCAGCAGATGAATAGCCATAACCAGAATTAGAGTCGGCAAATGTTCTTTTTTTTATAGTTCTATTACTCGTGAGGGTACTACTCAGATTCGGTCTGAGGGTTGCTGTTCATGGGTTTTTTTAACGCAAAGTTTCGTAGAGGTTTGGTATGGCAAGTGAATCATCAGGGGAGGAGACGAGTGGAGGCTAAAACTTTTGTAAATAGGGAGTTTTAAGTAGGGAGTTTAAGGTCTATTTTCTGTATTCACTCCCATAAGTTAAATGGTTGCCAATTTGACAATTGGATCGGATATTTTCCTGATTTTAAAAGTGTGAGGCTGAAATAACACTTAGTTAGTAGGTGTGTAATTGATTATGTTAATCAGAAAAGTTAATATTTTTATTTATGGTTTGATTACTTTATTTACTATCCTCAGTTTTAATACTTCTGCTTGGTCTCAATTAGTCGCAGTCTCTTCAAATGTTACTTCTCCTCAGTTGATTTGGCCGACTCAAGGGTCTATTTCTCAAGGGTTCCGGAAATACCAACATGAAGGAATTGATATTGCTGGCCCTTCGGGAACTCCTATTTTTGCGGCTGCATCCGGTGTGGTTGTGAAAGCGGGTTGGGATCATTGGGGATTAGGTAATGCTATAGAAATTAAACATTTTGATCAAAGTGTCACAGTCTATGGCCACAATCGCAGTTTATTGGTTACTCTAGGTCAAAATGTTCATCAAGGTGAAATGATTGCCGAAATGGGTTCTACTGGCAATAGTTCAGGCCCTCATCTGCATTTTGAATTTTATCCTCATGGTCGAGTAGCGGCTGATCCTATGGCTTTGTTGGCATCTGTCACCACAGAACAGCAAGTTTCACCATCACTTCCACCTGCACGACAGCTTACTGAATGCAGTGGGATGACAGTTATCAAAGGTGAAACCAGTAGTAATTTGATTAAAATTTGTCAAGAAAATGCCGATTTATTTTACATCGGGCAGTTAAAGGGCAATTCAACTAAACCTATTAAGATTCCTGCTTGGAATATTGGAAAAGACAAATATCGGGCTGATAATGGTAGTTTTACTTATTTGGTAAACCCTGAAAGTGTTGAAGTCTGGCGCAATGGGGTACAAATTCGGACTGATATTTTTGCTGCTGCCAATTGATGGAAGAATTGAACTTTTTCGCTCCTGGAAATCGGATTATTATTGTAATTTTAAATAATCTAAAATTAAAGAGGGGAAAATTAAATGATTCTCGGCAAGTTTTAGAGTTATTGCACAAAGGAGCGGATTATGGACTACATGGCTTATTCTCATATGTTTATGGCCAATGAGGCAGACAGTGGCAATGTTGAAGATGATATACCTCTTTTGGAATTGGACTGGAAAAAACTTTTTGGTGGTTCTGCGATCGCTACAGGTAACACCAAGAATTTATCTCAACCAAAATTCCACTGGCTCAATTTTCTCAAATCTTCTGCTTGGTTAGCTTTAGCTGGCATGAGTATATTTTTTGCTACCCTCACCCATGCCCAGACTGCTAATGTATCCACATCAACATCCTACGTAACAACTAATGGTAGTTGTTTGCGTGTTCGTGAAGATGCCAATCTTAACTCTCGCACCGTTGATTGTCTCCCTAATCGTACTCAAATCAGAACCACCGAAATTGTCAATGGTTTCGCTCGGTTGTCACCCAATAGATTTGTTTCTGCGAGATGGATTGGTAGCACCCCTAATAATCGTCCTGTGAATAATGTTGGTAGTACAGGTGGCCGAGTTCTGCTCAGATTCGGCTCTCGCGGTCAGGCGGTGAGTGATGTCCAAAGAGCTTTAGGTGTGCAACCCACTGGTTATTATGGCGAAACCACTACTCGTGTAGTCCGACAATTTCAATCTCGGAATAATTTACGTGTTGATGGTATTGTTGGCCCCCAAACTTACAATGCCATTTTTAGAAATAATAATTACACTGGTAGCAATACCGGTGGACAAATTCTGCTCAGATTCGGCTCTCGCGGTCAAGCGGTGAGTGATGTCCAAAGAGCTTTAGGTGTGCAACCTACTGGTTATTATGGCGAAACCACTACTCGCGTAGTCCGCGAGTTTCAAGCTCGGAATAATTTACGTGTTGATGGTATTGTCGGTCGCCAAACTTACAATGCCATCTTTCGACGCTAACTAGAAATAATTGTCCACAATTTCTAAGATGCGTTCGGCTGCATGGCCATCGCCGTAAGGATTTATGGCGTTTGCCATCGCTGTATAAACTTGGGGGTAACTGAGCAATTCACTAGCAGATTCCACAATCTTCTCCGTTGTCGTCCCTACAAGTTTAGCTGTACCGGCACTAACAGCCTCTGGCCTTTCTGTGGTATCTCTGAGAACCAATACAGGTTTTCCCAGGCTAGGGGCTTCTTCTTGTAAACCACCAGAATCAGTTAATAAGAAATGCGATCGCTCAATTGCTCCCACCAGTTCGCCATAATCTAAAGGTTCAATCAAAAATATCCGGGGATGATTCCCTAAAAGCGCTTGTAATGGTTCTCTTACCGTGGGGTTACGGTGCAATGGTAACAGCAAGGCTGTATCAGGAAACTCATCTAATATCTGTAAAAATGCTGTGGCGATCGCTTGCAGTGGTTCACCCCAATTTTCCCGCCGATGAACTGTGGCTAACAATATGCGATATGAGTCCCAGTTTAAACCCGGTACATCACAAGCGGGTTTCGTTGCAGCAACATTGAGTAGTGCATCAATCACAGTATTACCTGTAATATGAATTTCTCCCAAAACCCCAGAACGTTTTAAGTTCTCCGCCGCCCAAGGAGTAGGTGCAAAATGTAACTGAGTCAGTTGAGAAATCAGCCGTCGATTCGCTTCTTCTGGATATGGATTCCATAAATCATCAGTTCTTAACCCCGCTTCTACATGACCAACGGGGATTTTTTGATAAAATGCTGCCAAAGCTGCCGCAAAAGCTGTAGTTGTATCTCCCTGAACTATGACTAAATCCGGCTGACTTTTGTGGAATAATTTTTCTAAACCTTGTAAACTTCGGCAAGTAATATCATTTAAAGTTTGCTGAGGCTGCATAATTTCTAGATCATCATCAGCCTTGAGGTCAAATAACTGCATCACTTGTTCCACCATCTCACGATGCTGTCCAGTTAAAATTACCTGCAAGTCAAATTTTGGCGACTCTTGAAATACTTGAATGACTGGAGCCAGTTTAATTGCTTCCGGACGTGTACCTAAAATAATGCCAACTTTCTTTTTAATAGTCATTTTGAGAGGAGAGAACAGGGAACAGGGAACAGTTTAAGCTATCTGAGTATCTTTAATTTCCTGTATCCGACAAGAAAAAATGCAAGTATTTTGAGACACCATAAGCTAAAACCTTGCACTTTTTTGTGATAAAAATCCGCCAAAACCTTATTAATAAAGGGTTTTATCTTTATCCAACAAGCCCTAAATATATATCGTCTATGGCTGCTGCTTTAGCTAGTTTGATCAAACTACCAAAAACTTTAAAAGGTTGAAAATCCCCTATCTCCAAAATAGCGGGACTTTACATCAAAATATGAAAAAACCCGGCTTGACCGGGCAGATGCTCTGTTTGTCGAATTTATAAAGAATCAACTATGCTTCGATGTCACAAGTCAAAGGACAAGCAGCATACACAGAAGTCTGCATTTCCTCCGCTTCTCCATTTAACCAGTTCAACCACTTGACCTGATTCGGGTGTATACCCTTAAAAGTCAACACACCAGCAGCAATCATTACTGCCAAGACATTAAACATGATTAAACCGCCTGATACTAGCAAAACTGCACTAACAGGCATGACAGATTGTAAAACAATTGACAATAAGCATCCGATTGTAGCCATTACAAAGACTAATGGAAAACCGACAACCAGCAAGCATACTGCCAACGTGAAAGTCCAAATCAAAAAACTTTTAATCATCATCAAGGAGTAGGTCTTTCCTAGATTAGAGCTTTGAGCCAAAACCATGACTTTTCCTCCTAAAAAAAATACAGCAAGGTTTTTATTTCAGTCATATATCGCTTCTTACGAATTAACTGAGTTGTTCGATTGAAGTTTCAGTATATAGAACCCTATTCACAAGATGAGCATTTTTTAACTAAACTTTACACTTGATTTTTGATAATGATCAATGTAACGTGAATTTCACACGTAGTTTTTCACCTAGCTTATGCCATCTATCTTCAGGAATAGAGGCAAACACAGCTTTCCTCTGTCCGTGGGTTTTCCATTCCTTAATTCAGTTTTGGTTAACATTTCTTATAAGAATTGCCCCCGGCTCTCATAATTCTCATCAAAGACTGACAATTTTATCGCAGTTAGTTAAGAAGTAAGGCAATCGGGAAGATTTGGAACTGCTTGGTAATTAATAACTTGGCAGAAATACGACTTCTGCTGAAGTCCAATATCTATTATTTGAGATGAAATTTGCTCACTGAGGATATTCCATATATAAATATACTTGCAATAATCCTTATATATACTGTAGGACTTAGGTGGATGTAATGTGTTAAACAAGTCTTGTATCAGCAAGAATCGGAAACACTATTTTTGGGGCTTAAAAATATACAAGTATGAAAAATATAATCTAACGAATTTACTGCCTGGCAATTATCAGTAGCCTGTTTCCAGGCTCTACATTAGCCACAAGACGATTTTTCCGGAATTTCAGTTGTTTAGTTCCCCATCTTAAAGTTATATGACAGAATCCAAGGTTCCACCCAATTCCAATTCTGCCCCTTCCCAAAAGGTGCTTATACCGCCACCACCTCCAGCGTTTGTGCCACCACGCCAGTCTACACAAACTCTGGATATGTCAGGGAGTCAAAGTTCTAGCCATCGTCCGGGTACTCCGCCGCCAATGCCTAGTTCTGTAACTCCCAAAACAACCTCTAAGACTAGCGCTGCGAAGATGACTTTGGCGGAGATTATTAGACAAGCCTATGATTTAGAATACTCTGATGTTCATTTGGGAGTAGATGAAGTTCCTCGTTTCCGCAACCGGGGAGAAATTCAAATGACGGATTATCCTAAAACCGATTCGGATACTTTTATGGGTTGGTTGCGGGAGATATTGACAGATGCAGAAATTCAGCATTTTCAAGAACATTTAGAATTTGACGGTGCAACTCAGTATGAGTTTGCCCGTGTACGGATTAATGTTTTTGGTACCATGAGGGGCTATGGAATGGTGCTGCGGTTAATTCCTCTGAAAATTTTGTCGATGGAACAGTTGAGATTACCGACAATTTTTCGGGATATTTGTCACTACCACAAGGGGTTAATTTTGGTGACTGGTCCGACTGGTTCTGGTAAATCAACGACAATGGCGGCGATGATTGACTACATCAATCGAGAGATGCCGAAACATATCATCACCATTGAAGATCCTATTGAATTTGTCCACCAAAGCCGTAAATCCTTAATCCGACAACGGGAAGTAGGAATGCACACCCGGAAGTTTGACAATGCTTTAAAAGCAGCTTTACGGGAAGATCCAGATTTAATTCTGGTGGGGGAAATGCGGGATAAGGAAACGGTGAATACTGCTCTGAAAGCGGCTCAAACTGGTCACTTGGTTATGGGAACTCTGCACACCAATAGTGCGGTAAAAACTATTGAACGGATTCTTAATCTTTATGCAGGTGAAGAACAAGACGCAATGCGGGTGGCTATTTCTGAGTCTTTGGTTTCAGTAATTGCTCAAGGTTTATGCCGCACAACTGATGGTAAGCGGGCGGCTTTTCACGATATCTTGATTAATACTGAGGCGATTAAGGAATGGATCAAAGATGGTAAGTATGATGAAATTACTGAGCTGATGAAGCAAGCCAGTTTTGACGGTATGATTACCATGAACCAATCTTTGCTGAATCTTTACCAAGAAGGTCGGATTACGGAAGAAACGGCTTTGGAAATGTCACCCACTCCTAATGAAATGGCACAGTTTCTCCGAGGAAGAGTTTAGATAAAATAAGGGATAAAACTTTGTTTTTCCTCAACCCTTTAACTGACTTGACTACAGATAAACTATCTAAACCGCAGTTGTTTAAAGGCATTGCTCTTTTTACACCGGGAGGAGATTTAATTTACTGCATCGACCCTAAGAAACAGGGTCGATGGCACTTACACTTGTGTGGTGCTTTGCAGGAAATTTTAGACTTGCCAGAACCGCCTCATTTCCTAGTACCTTGTTATACTGCAACTATTGACCACTGGTTAGATCCACAGACTCATCAAGTCCGCACTTTTGCTGAGGCTTATCCAGCTGTGATCCGGAATCAAGCTGTGCTGAATGCGATTTTTGGTACAGAGTTGGTTTGGCAAACTGCACCTTGGCAAGAGGGTTTGTGCGATCGCATGGTACTGTCTACTTATCGCTCCACCTTTCCCCAACTTTGGGAAGACCATGATTTAGTTGTCGATTTGGATTGCTCCCAAGCGAAACCAAAATATTATCCACCAGTGATGGCGACAGAAAAGTTAGAGTTGGAAGGGGAATGTTACGTTTTGCGCTTGTTTGTGGCTGGACATAGTATGAATACCCAACGCATTCTTCAGAATCTCCACGAAGTTTTGGAGCGATCACTGGGGTATCCTTACACAATGAAAGTGATTGATGTTTTAACGAATCCCGAACAGGCTGAAATTGATCAAGTTTCAGCTACTCCCACCCTTGTGAAGGTCTGGCCACGACCAATTCGGCGCATTGTTGGGGATATAGATAATGTGGATAAACTTTTACAGATGTTAGGTGCTACAGAAAAAATTTAAGCAGTAATTCATAACATGAAGTCCTACTAACTTTTTGTACCTGCACAGGTTAAGGGTAGTTGTGTCTGAGTAGAAGGATGATTTGCCACTAACTCAATTTTTCCTTCCGGATTCATGCGCCAAGATGTAGCTTGTATCAGCACTTCTGATGATGAAGGTGTTTGTGCTGTCACGGAGCTATTTTGTTGGTATGTGGAGAGATCACGGACATCCGACCAAGTGCGTAGGCGTAGCCCGTCGTAGACATCGCTCCAAACTTGTTGATTGGGATTTTGCGGTATACCACCTCTACCAGTGGCGACAAAACTACTACCTTGATTACCAGTACAACCTGTAGCAATTTGTTGGGAAGGGTCGGTGACATTGGCAGGTAGTTTGACTAAACCAGAAGTTGGGTCAACTCCAAAATTATTAATGTCCACTGTACCACTAATCCCAAATTCGGAACTCGCTGTGATATCACTTTCCGGGGTGAGTTGGTTGCGGAATTTGATTCCAAATAAACCCTGAGTTTGAATATCAATATTACCACCAGCCCCTTCAATCGCATTGGCAGTAATATCGCTATTGTCTAAACCAATAATAATTGGGGCATTAATGGTGATGTTGCCGCCTGTGGCTGTATCAGTGGCATTGGTGTTAATTTTACTCCCATAACGCATCAATAAAACATCAGTATTGAGAGCAATATTACCGCGATCGCCGGCGGAGACTTCTGAAAGTAGACTACTTCCTTCCTCCATTTTGATCCGGTTAGCATTAACAATCAAATTACCTGCATTACCACCGCCTGTATTACTGACGGAAATTTGCCCATGATCAAGAACATTGAGTCGATCCGCCACTAGATTAACTGAACCAGCATCAGAGGTGGTAGTAGAAGCCGCCGTAATGGTACTTGGGAGAATGTGACCATCAGTTAAGGGTTGGGAATTACCCTCTACGGTAATATTATTGACTTGCAGATTAACGTTACCCGCCGCACCAATGCCATCTGTGGAGGAGGTAATTTGTCCACCGTTAAAGACGCGCAAACTATTGGCTGTCAGGTTAATATTGCCCCCTTTGCCTGTGGAATTTTGCCCTACTGCTACAGTAATACCACTAAGGGCATTGCTAAAAGGATCAACTACGGGATCACTGACTTCTACATTAGTAGCTTGAATCGTGATATTCCCAGCTGTACCTCTACCTGCGATCGCCGCATTCGGACTGCCTGCGATCGCACTGGAGATAGTTCCACCCCCTGCCAAAGCGAGTTGTCCGACGTTAATCCTAATACTGCCCCCTTGACCATTAACAGAGTTTTGAATGGAACTAATAATCGCAGTGGTAACGTTCATGCCTGTGCCGCGAATATCCAGACTCTCAGTCGCCGTAACGGAGATATTTCCAGCCTTACCCGTCGTGAATGTAGGGAAGAGTGGATTGCCCAATAAATCGGTGCTAATACGCCCCCCATCAAATAGCCGTATCCGTTCAGCCTCCACCGTAATTGCACCACTGTCATTCTGTTGTCCTCCCACAACTAGCGTTGTAATTGCCCCTGAGACATAACGACCTGTAAACGGACTGGGAAATGGTGCAGAACCACCGATTTCTATATCTGTGGCACGAACCGTAATCTTGCCTGTTCTGGCATTGTTGATCGGCGCGAAGGTAACAAAGTTAGCACCAAAGTTGAAGGAGTTGATCCATGCACTATTAGCAAGGCGCAATCGTGGAGTTTCAACCGTGATATTCCCCGCAGTTGCACCACTATCAGTCACACTAGTCAACAAGCCAGGAGGGTTATAATTCCCGGGATGAGAAACACCCAGTAAATCTATAAATTCTGTGGTGTTGACGGTAATACCTTGCCCTTGCCCATTTGCACCAGTGGAGGATTCTATATGTGAGCCATCTTGCAAGGTTAACCCACGCCCCCGAATATTGATTGCACCCCCAATCGCCCCACTGGTATTGATATAGGAGGACTGACTCAAGGTAATGTTGCCCCAGGTTGGCGATGGGGATGAACTGTCCAATTGCCAGTTTCCAGATGTGGGTATATTCACCGTGCCATTTTGCATCGCCCACAATTCCACACGGCTATCCGGTGCAGAGATGTTGGCACTATTGATATCCACTTGTCCCCCAATCAGTGCCAGGGTTTGATTCGGTGCGATTGATAATGTAGGTGTCGGAAAGAAGATATTGTTGGCAGGTGGACCTTGGACTTCGATGACTGGGGTGGGCTGTGCCAAAACTCTCCCATGACTTCCCATCTGCAAACCCACGGGTACACTCATCGTCAACAACGGTGTTGTAGTTGGATTTACAGCACTAAATTCTGTGCCATCGGCAAATTTAATACTATTTGCTGTCGTCCCCACAAAGGAGCCACTAATATTCAAGCTGGCATTTTCCCCAAACACAATTCCATTGGGATTCATCAAAAATAAACTGACTAGGTTACTACCATGAAGCGTGCGAATTAACCCATCAATATGAGAAATATTTCCACCTGTAACCCGACTAAATATAGTTGTCGTATTTGGTGTGTTTGTTAAATCGAAAGTGGCTGAACCACCTGTTGGTATGGAAAAATTACTAAAGCTGTGAAATAAATTATTCCCGGAAGCACTACCGTTGGTAATTATGAAGTGATTCCCATTTTGAGAAATAGTAGTATTAAGACTGCCATTTGAGTTAATTTGAGCATTGGCAAAGTCGATGCTGAGGAAAATTCCTAATGGTAGGAGTATGAGATTTAGTAATATTTGACTGCCGACATTCCAGCCTACCGCAAGCATTTTCATTACATAATTTCCTTTGATAGTAGTTTTCTTAAAATAGTAACCAGAGATAATCACCAGGATATGCACAATCGATTTTAGGATGGATGATTCGGTATGGCGGAACAGGTCAAAGGCGATTGTACTTGTAGAGAAGAGTGGGTTGTAATTAACTCTACTTGGCCTTGATGATTACGATGCCAGCCTGTAGCCTGGAGTAGACTTGGTGAAGATTGCGGGATTTGAGCCTTGGTATTGCCTGTTATCTGGTATGTAGAGAGATCACGGATATCCGACCAAGTGCGATCGCTCCAAATTTGTTGATTGGGATTTTGGGGTACACCACCTCTACCAGTGGCGATAAAACTACTACCTTCGTTAACCGTACAACCTGTAGCAATTTGCTGGGATGGGTCAGTCACATTAGCAGGTAGTTCGACTAAACCAGAGTTGGGGTCAACGCCTACTGTATTGATTTGCACAGTGCCACTAATACCCAATTGAGAACTGGCGGTAATGTCACTTGCCGGTGTGACTTGTTCTCGAAACTGTAAGCCAAACAAACCTTGAGTGGTGATTTGGATGTTACCACCGCTTCCCTGCACTGCGTTAGCGATAATATCACTGTTTTCTAAACCCACAATTACCGGAGTGTTGAGTGTAATATTGCCGCCATTACCTGCTGCTTGAGCTTCTACAGAAATTTGGCTGCGATCGCGCATGAATAATAATTGTTGAGCATTGAGCAGCAAATTACCACCGTTTCCAGATTGTGTGGCGGCGGAAATCGTACCGGCATCAGTGAGGAAAATTGAGTCAGTATAAACCTCAAAATTACCTGCATTACCTGTACCTTCATTTTTCACCCCAATGTCAGCTCGATCCATGACCCGTAATTGAGGTGTGATTAAAGCTACTCCTCCGGCATTACCACTAGGAAATTCAGGTAGTAGATAAACTGCACGGGTGACAGGATCGAGGCGCAGGGCGTTAGATCCGATATTGCTACTCAGCATCCCATTTGGTGATGTACCACTGACTTCAATCAAATCTGAAGCGACAATCTGGACATTCCCCGCATCGCCTATAGCGCCAGTTGAGGAGGTGACTAAACTACCATCTCGCACTGTTAATTTACCTGTGGTGATTGTCAAATCTTCAGCATTACCGAAACCTATTGTAGATGATGTGATGGTGGTGGGCAGAAATGTCACATTATTAATTCCAGACACATCTATTGAGTCTGAAGCATGAATTTTGACATCGCCACTATTACCAGTAAACAGAGTAATTGACCCAAGAGTAGCACCACCAGCCATTGTGAGTTTTTGGGTAGAAATAGTCACATTTCCCGCCCGTCCCGCACCCTCTGAACTAGAAAAAATTGATGTGGATAATGAAGGATCAGCAAGTTTAAATCCCCTAGCTGAGATAGACTCAACCGCATTGACTACAATATTTCCACCTTTCCCTGTACTGCTGTTGAAAGTGGTGATTCTTCCTCCATCTGCTAAATTCAGTTTTCCAGCTGCATTAATCGTAATTTGATCGAAGGAGAAAACACCTTCATTGACAGTGGAAACATCTGAAGCGTCCAAGTTGATATTTTGACCTTGGATTTGTATCGTACTATTTCCCAAACCCAAGCCTAATACTTGTGCATTTTGAGTCAAATTGATGTTGCTAAATGCTTCTACCTGAGAATAATCAAATGTCCATCCTGGGGGTGCTGGGGTGAGATTAACTTGTCCTGAATTGACGCTACCAATTTTAATCAAGCCATCAAAGGTTCTGAGAACCCCACCTGTGATATCAATGTCATTTCCCAGTAAAGCCAGGGTTTTACCTGCATCTACTTCTAAGCCTATGGGAGTTTGAGGAATACCATTATTGGAGTTTTCCAGGGCGATCTCACCTGAATTTTGCCCAAACTGTAAGCCCACTGGTACACTCATTGTTAATAGCGGTGCTGTTGTCGGGTTGCTTGAATTTAATTCCCAACCATCAGCAAACTTAATGCTGGTTGCAGTTGTACCTACAAAAGAGCCAGTTATATTCAGTTGGGCATTGGGTCCGAAAATCATCCCGCTAGGATTGATCAAAAATAAACTGACAGGGTTGTGGCTATTGCTAATTTGCATCAAGCCATCTATGTAAGAAATACTACCTCCAGTCACACGACTAAAGATAGTAGATACATGAGGTGTATTGACTAAATCGAAGGTGGCTATACTCCCGGTAGGAAGATTAAACTGACTAAAACTGTGAAATAGGTTACTGTTGGCAGGGCTACCGTTAGTGATGGTAAAGTTGTTGCCAGTTTGGGAAACCGTGGTGTTGAGTGTCTGATCTGGAGTGATTTGGGCTTGAGCGAAGTTACACCATAAAAGTATTCCACTTGTCAAAACAACATTAACTAAATTCACGCCAACAGAGGATACTTTCATTAGTTTTGTTCCCACCAATCAACAGGTATATATATAGGGTTTGCTGAAAAAGTCGAGAAAAAGTTGAGGAGAATTGAGTAGGTAATCAG
>NZ_CAWUOL010000046.1:0-37378 GCF_963923915.1 Nodularia chucula CCY0103
CTTTGGTGGCTTTTTTTATCTGTGACAGTTTAGGGTGCGGAATGTGGGATTTAATGCTTGCTCCCATTAAGCGTGTCCATGCTAAAAGTAGAGTTGCTTAAATCTAAATTGTAGATGTCTGACTATATTTGACTATGTGATTTGGAACTATTACTGTGAAATACTATCAACAAAAACCCAACGCTTTCCCCGGCGAATATCTCAATAATTTATGGGGGGAAATTCAAGCTTGTCGCTATTTTGCTATCAATAATCTCAACCGCGATTTTGTCGGGACGAAGGGATTTTCTGTAGTATTCAGG
This sequence comes from Nodularia chucula CCY0103, assembly GCF_963923915.1. Lineage (NCBI taxonomy): Bacteria > Bacillati > Cyanobacteriota > Cyanophyceae > Nostocales > Nodulariaceae > Nodularia > Nodularia chucula. The sequence goes on from NZ_CAWUOL010000046.1 coordinate 303, forward strand.
CGATCGCACATTTCCACTGTAGAACAAAAGTTTCCTTACTTCAAATCATACCTCGATTTGGCTCTGCAACCAGGTTGTAATGCCTTTTACCTCAATCCGTTACAACTGAAAGAAGGTTCCCGTGTAGACCCGCACATTGACCGCTCGTTACGTTCTTACTGCAAAACCATTGAACCGCCAGCAGTTGTCAGCGTTCTTTATGTGCGTTTACCTGAAGATATGGTGGGGGGAGAATTGGTACTGAAATCGCAGAAACGCCAACTGGGACAAATTAAACCCCAGTCCAATACTTTAGTTTACTTCCAAGGTGATTTAACTCACTCCGTCAACGTAGTAAAAACACTGGGAAATCGCTTGAGTTTAGTTTGTGAACAGTATAGTTTAAGTGAAGCGGAACTCGCAGAAATCCCAGAATTTACTGTAGAGTCAAGAATTGCTCACTCCACAACAAAAAAACGCAAGTAAACTTTTGACTTTTAAATCCAAATTTACTTCCCAATTACGAATTACGTAAAGCCTGCGGCATAGCTGCGCTTAGAGCGTAGCTCCTCTGTTCGCGTAGCGTTCCGCAGGAAAAGAGGCATTACAAATTACGAATTATTGAAAATATACCTCATAGCTCAGTTCTCAACCTACTTCCGCAATCGTCTATCTCATCTCAGTTTCTCACAGGGAGACATCAGTCCCCAACTTGCACTGAGCGACTTGTGCCGAGCGCAGCCGAAGTGTCCCCAATCCCCAGCTATAATTACTCATCAGGATTGAAACATTGCCATGTCTGTGCTACAATCAGCACATACTTGTAACTAAAAGCAATTACTATTAAAGATTGAAACATTTATGGCATTCCTAAACAGTAAATGCCGTAATACTTCAATTTTTTATCATCACTATTAAGAAACCAACACTATTTAGCGTATGAACAGCAGCGATTACAAGGTGGGACAATTTATTTCCGCTCGTACTAATGAAGATGTTTTAGAAAGGTTCCAGATTATTTCAGTCAAGGAAAAATATCTTTATTTGACCTCTGCTGAATATGAAAATGATGGAACCTGGATTGCTAATAAATCAGATAATCCTCTTGTTGTATCTCGCTTAAGCAAACAAGATGAGGCAAAGCATTCGCAATAGCTAATGACCACTACCATAGCGTTTCCTAATCATACAAGGTATATCATCGCTCATTCATACCTTGCGGGGAAGAGGTTGGGGTTCCTGTACCTCAATAAAGAGATAAACGCCATAACAATTGAAAAACATCAATCAAATCACTCCGCTCACTGGGGTGATTTTTTCATAGTCAACAACATCCCCAAAAGACCAGGTGTACACCCACAAAAAATTAACTGACAGCAACCGCCAAGGTAATTAGGACATTCCCTGTTCCCTGTTCCCTGTTCCCTTAATGCCATACATAACACTGGAATACTGCTATATAAAAACTAGACAAATCTAGACATTTATTTCTTACTTCAATGGGAGCATGGGAGCGGTTATCCCTCAGTAAGCATTTACGCTTTAGCCAAACGCGATAAATTAATCGATGCGTTTAAATCCCTATCGATGGTATACCCACAATTGCCACACTGGAATACTCTTTCCTTTAAAGGCATTTCTTGTTTATATCCACAAACAGAGCAAGTTTTACTTGATGGATACCAACGGTCAGCGACTATGATTTCACATCCAAATTTCTGAGCCTTATATTCAAGTTGACGCTTGAACTCGTAAAATCCACAATCAGCTATTGCTTGCGCTAGGTTATGGTTTGACATCATCCCAGATACATTTAAATCTTCTACTACTATTTTTGCGTGGTTCTGGCATAAGTAAGTAGTAATTTTATGTAATGTATCTTTTCTTAAATTAGTTACTTTTGCATGGTGTTTAGCTAATTTGATTTGGGATTTATGTCGATTATTCGAGCCTTTTTCTTTTCTACAGTGTATTTTGGATAGTCTTTTGAGTTGAGTCAGATTTTGTTTGTAATACTTAGGGTTGGCAAAAACTACACCTGTACTCAGGGTAGCCAATTCTTTCACCCCTAAGTCAACACCAACAACTGAATGCTTTTTAGCTGTTAGTTCATGCTCTTGTTCATAACTAAAGGCAATAAACCAACTGTCAGCCGTCCGAGAAATTGTGATACTTTTACAAGTAGTATGCGGTAAACTTTCATAAGTTCTCACCCAACCAATGGTGGGTAATTTTATTGATTTACCGCCTACAGGGATAGGTTTACCACTAGCATCTATAGTAAAGGTATCATTAATTCCTTTCTTTTTGAATCGCGGATATTTACCCTGTCCTTTAAAGAATCGTTGAAAGGCATTACCTAAATTATCAAACGCATATTGAGTAATTTTTTGAGAGATACCTTTCTCTTTAATCCAGGTATATTCCGGCTTGACGTGGTTGTTAAAGAATTTCTTGAGGAGGTATTTATCAGGCTTTAATCCATCGTTGTACAAATTTTGCCAAGTCGCTAAACCCCAATTGTAAGTAAACCGAGCAATGCCTGCGTGTTTACTCATAATTGTTTTTTGAGATTCGTTCAACTTGAGTTTGGTTTTGATAGATAAAAGCATTGAACGACCTTCAACACTGGATTTTTGGCTGGTTTAATTTTCCCAGAACTTGATCTGGGTTGTCAATTGTCGAGAGTTTCCTATATTCCACCTTTGCCAAGTCTTAACACACACACCAATTTTTTGAGCAAATTCGAGATGAAACATTAAAATACCTGTAGAACTATGACAATATGTGTGTATAGTTCAATACCTTCGCCAATTTACGAGGGTGAGTTGATTATGCATTAACCATTAATTCCCATTTCTTTGAGGCTTGGCAACAACAATAGGTCATAAAAATTCCTTCAAGGTTTCTCACAAGGGGTTTTTAACGTATTAACCGCAGTATAAGCGTTTGAGATGAAAAACTACCTTTTTAGCGAAATGCCTATGTATGGGTGATTTTGGCAAAACTGGCAAAATCGTTCTAACCTCTTATTTTGGCAAAGGTATTGATAGTTGACTGGGTTTTTGTCCACTTAGGTCATACTCTATTTTGTGGTACGGGCAGCTATTAACTCTACTCAAGTCAAGTCTTGCCCGCCACTGGATGTTACTTAAATGAAATATGCTGTATTTTGTACCAAAGGTTTATTAAAACTTACCGCTCGACAATGGGTAATATCGGCTGTTCTCCAATTGGTAGGATAGGCTGAATTTCTATCGGTGCAGGAGGATTCAGAAAAGATTGCCAATTCTGAATTTGTTGTTGCGCCCGACTGTAAACAGAACTACTCTGTGGAATCAACTTAGCCGTCTCAATAGCGCGCAAAATATTTACATCACCCTGAGAACGGGCAATATCAAATAACTGCTGACTCCATTGATTAACCGCAATATTCGCATCCATACGCAAAGTGCTGTTTCTGGGAATCCGTTCGGCAATTCCTATAGCCTGAGACAAAGCCTCTGGTGTACCAGCAACCGCCACTTCCCTAGCGCGATTCCAATTTTCTCTAGCGCGGAGTTGCCCTTGCCAATCTTGTATAGCCTGATTAGCTGCACCAGAAAGCGCCCGCCTGGAAGATGCTATTGGTTGAGCGGTATTAATCGCAGCATTCAAATCACCACTACGCGCCAGCATTCTCGCCTGATCTAAGTATGGCTGATCTTGTATACGCTGCACAGTAGCAGTCCAATCATTAATTTTCTTCTGTGCTTCAGAATGCAAAGCCCGACCCCGACCAATGCGACTAGCTTCGGAGATGGCAGCTTGTAAGGAATTAATATCATTCAACCATGCCAACTGTTGGGCCCGTTCTAAAATTGGTCGATCTTCAATGGTCTCTACTTGCCTCTGCCAACGGTTAATTTCTGTCCTCGCTTCCGCAGCACGAGGATTATTATTATTAGAAATTAACTGAATTTCACCAATGGCTGCTGTTAAATACTCAATAGTACCTTGACTAGCAAGTGCGCGGGCTTTTTCTAAACGCGCCACATCTTCAATTTCTAATTGCCAACGAGCAATTAATTCCTGTGCCTCACCATAAATCGGCCTAGAAGGATCAACTTGTTGGGCTTGAAAAATAGCTGTTTCTAAACCAGATAATGTGCCAATCCAGGCACTGCGTCGCGCATCAGTTAACGCCATAAAGTCTTCCACTTCTGACTGCAATCGCGCCTTATCTGGGATTTGTCTAGCAATCTCTAAAGCTGTATTTGCGTCCCGTTGATCGAGACTAGCCCGTGCTAAATCCAGCATTTTACGTCCAATTTCAGGAATTAACTCCTGAGCTTTTGCATAAAGGTAGCTATCTGGTCTAATGGATTCAGAAATTTTAATTGCTTGTACTAAATTTTTGACTACTTTAGTATTTGCTAAACTTTCAGCTTCGCCAATTTTATCCCCATCTTCCCTTGTGGAAGTAATCAAGTTGTTTAACTGATCATATTTAATACTTGACCAGTAATCATTATTTACCCGCAGTAACCGAGCCGATAACATAAACGCTGTTTGCCAGCGTCGTTCCCTGACTTCTGCTTCCGCAGTTTTATATATACCGTCTGCTTCTGCCCAAATGGATTCCCATTTACTGATTTGCTCATTGACTAATTGATAAGCTGGCAAATTTTCAGGTATTTTACGGGCAATTGCGATCGCATCTTCTAAATTTCCTGTTTGAAAACTCTCATCTGCTAGCCGCAAAATATCCTGAGACCATTGTGTGGAAAAACGGTCAATTTCTCCCCGCAAAGGGTGATCATCGGGTATTTTACTAACGATGGCGATCGCTTGCAGTAAATCATTCACATTCTGCTTAGAAGCCGAAATCTGAGCGCAATGTAACTTCACCGCAGCACTCACAAAAGGTCGAGAAATTGCTGGACAATTGGGAATAGTCGGTAATTTCAGCAGTGTTGCCATTGCCAAAAATCCCACGCCACCAGGAATAAATGTTAAGAATATTCCCCACAAAATCCAGTTTTTCATCCAAAGAGGGGATTTTATCGACCTCTTATTCTCTAAACTAGATTCTTCTGACTGATTATTTAAAGGCATTGAAGGACTATCTTGTGTTTGTCCCTTCACCGACCCAGAAGTAGAACCCATAGCCCGGACACCAAATGCTTGAGTTTCACCGAATTGTGGTGTTCGGGATAATCTTTTTATATCCTCTGGCTCACCTGTTCTAGACGGAGGCCAACTTTCTGGAATATCCCGTTGTGTCATCTCTCACACCAAAATAGTTGAATAGCGATCTGTTTGAGGCTGATAATTCCAATGCTGTCATAGTAACTTTCTGATTATTCAGAAGTTACCCTATTTTATATTCTCCCATCACAGATAGCATGAATATTATCATAACTTAGTCTTAATTTATACTTTAACTCGAAACAGAAGATTCTGTTTGCAAATCCACAATTAATTGATTCAAATCATTACTACTGGCTTGATAAACCTCCCCACAAAACTCACAAATTGCCTCAGCACCATTATCCTTAATAATCATGTCTTGCAACTCCTCTTTTCCCAGAATTTTTAATGCTCCTAGCACCCGTTCAAAAGAACAACTACAGTGGAAGCGCAACATTTGACGCTCTGGAAATATAGACAGACCCATATCTCCCAGTAAGTCATGCAAAATTTCTGGTAACGTCTTCCCAGCTTGCAACAACGGTGTAAACCCAGACAGACCAGCCACCCGCGACTCTAATTTTTCCACTAAAGCCTCATCCCTGGCAGCCTTGGGCAGCACTTGCACCAATAAACCTCCCGCAGCAGTGACACCAGTGGCTCCTACAAACACCCCTAAAACCAAAGCAGAAGGAGTTTGTTCAGAATTAACTAAATAATGAGCCACATCATCGCCTATTTCCCCAGATACTAGTTCTACTGTACTAGAATAGGGATAGCCATAACCGATATCTCGCACAACATAGAGAAAGCCCTGACCCACTGCACCACCAACATCCAACTTACCCTTGTCATTAGGTGGCAATTCCACAGATGGGTTAGCGACATAGCCCCGGACAGTTCCATCCAAGCCAGCATCCACCAATAGACCACCCAAGGGTCCATCACCCTTAACCCGAATATTCACCCTAGAACCAGGACGCTTCATACTGGAAGCCATCAATAAACCTGCCGCCATACTCCGCCCCAGTGCGGCTGTTGCAACATAAGAAAGTTTATGGCGTTGCCGGGCTTCTTCTGTTAAACGATTAGTAATTACACCCACTGCACGAATCCCACCGTCTGCTGCTGTGGCACGAATTAATTGGTCTGCCATGAAAAACCTTACATTTCTTAACAAGTCTACATTCTCTATTCTAAATTCTCATCTAGTAGAAAAACGACTCTGTGATTGGTGATTGTATTTGCAATACTAGAACTACAATGCACCAAAAGTCAGTCCCGACCTTTAAACAATTCTTAAAAAATGCTGGGTAATTTTCAACAAAGTCAAATCCGAATAGAAATCACTGCCTCCGCCAGTGCGATTGGTGACAGTTTACAACATCCTGAAAATCTGGCTAAATGGCTGGTAGGGCAAAGTTTACCGCCGGGAATGCCACAAGAACTGCAAACTGGCTTTCAGTTTACAACCAGAACTGGGCCAATTTCAATTCATCATCAAGTAGATGTGGCAAAACCTAACTGTTTACGTTTACTTCTTAGTGGCGGTATTGATGGTTTTCATGAATGGTACTGGGGAGAAGGTTGGGTGCAGTCCCGATTGGAAGGAATTTCAATTCTGCCCCTGAATTTAGGCCAAACCCTGAATTTATTAAGTTTACGTCAGTTTTTGCAGAAGAGTTGAGGGATAAGTTTTTCTTGATGTATCTATTTTATGCGATCGCCCTCTATAGCGGTATGCACAATGAAGTACATCATAGCCCACTCCTCGCTTGCGGGGAGGGGGTTGGGGGTGGGGTTCTCATATCTCACTCAGCCGAGAACCGTTATATTAACTTTTAGATAAGTTTAAATTATATAAAAACTAAAAAATCACGATACATTCTTATGCTCACCTCAAGATGTGCTGTGAGGATATCCCGTAGGGTATTAAATTTTTCTGGTTGGCTGAGTTAAACATCAAAATATTCTTATGATTCATCCTAATACCATTGACATTGGGTAACTTATCAGTATTTTTACGGCTAATTATTGATGCGTTGCGCTTATCAATAATTTTACGTCGGTGTAGTGAAATAAGATAAAACTAATACTTATTTGATTGGTAATTAATTGATGTTGCTAAGTGCTGGTTTTTGTGTGTTATTCATATCACTGGTTTAGGTTCATCCTTATTTCATGAATCTGTGATTTTCATGAAGATGAGATGATTTTGGGTTGGAAAAAATTCTAGTAAGAATACGAGTGTTTTTTTTACAAATAAGCGATGCCATACATCAGAGAATTAATTAAAAAATAAAATTATCTTTGTGGGGTATGTGTTGTAATTTTTGGATTTCATCGAGAATTAGTGATATTGAAAAAGTATTTGCCAAGAAGCCAGGATGTGTATCAGATAAAGAAACCCAGTTCTTAATTTTGGATAAAGTCGAGTTTAAAGGTGTTTATGCAAAAAATAAACATTTTAAATTACTCTTCGTGTTGAATCCGCCTTCTAACTGAATCTTGATGAGAAGGTAAGTCCTCGGCTGTTGCTAAGGCATCAATTGCCCCAGCCACCTTTTGCAGTGCAGTCGGTGAGTACTGAATCACATTAGAATGTTTGAGGAATGTTTCTACTCCTAAAGGTGATGCATAACGAGCTGCGCCAGAAGTTGGTAAGGTATGGTTGGGGCCTGCTACATAGTCTCCCACTGCTTCTGGTGTAGAGTAGCCCAAGAATATTGCCCCAGCGTGACGAATGTCAGATAGTAATGCCCAAGGATCTTTAACTTCTAATGCTAAATGTTCGGGGGCGAATCCGTTAGAAAATTGTGCTGCTGCTGATAAAGATTCTACAACAACTATTAAGCCGTAGTGGGCGATCGCCTTTTCAGTATCTATCCGTCGGGGATGATTTACTAACTGTCTTTCCACAGCTACTTGCACATTTTTGGCTAAAGCAGTATCCGTAGTCAATAAAATCGCCGCCGCCATTGGATCATGTTCTGCTTGGGCTAACAAGTCTGCCGCTACATTTACAGCATTTGCGGTTTCATCAGCAATAATTAACACTTCACTGGGTCCCGCTAAGGAATCAATCCCCACAGTACCGTAAACCAGTTTTTTGGCTAAGGTGACATAAATATTCCCAGGGCCAGTAATGACATTAACTTGGGGAATTGTATCTGTACCATAGGCTAAAGCTGCGATCGCCTGCGCCCCCCCTACACGATAAATTTCTTCTATCCCCGCTTCCTGTGCCGCTACCAACACAGCCGGGTGAATCCCTTTTGTAGAACCAGGCGGAGTAACCATCACCACACGCGGCACACCAGCCACTTTCGCCGGAATAGCATTCATTAATACAGTGCTGGGATAAGCCGACCGCCCACCAGGTATATATAACCCTGCACGGTCTACAGGCGTATAACGCTTGCCCAACACCACATCATCATCACCAAAATGTACCCAACTTTTCGGCACACGCTGGCGGTGAAATGCTTCTATTTGGCGGCTAGCCAACTGAATCGCCTGCAACAAATCTTGCGACACCTGTTGGTAAGCTGCATCCATTTCTGAACCAGTAACACGCAGTTGCTCTGATTTGAGAGTTTGGTGATCGAATTCAGCTGTATAATGCAAAACAGCTTTGTCGCCTTGGCGCTGCACTGCTTGCAATACTTCGCGCACAGTTGCTTCTTTGTGAAGCACGTGTTCATCGTGAGTACGATTGCAGATACGTTGTAATTCTGATACAACATCTGCCTGCTGAGTAATGATTCGCAGCATGGAGTAAGGAAAATGCCAAAATTTAGATTATTCCCGCCTGATAATTAGTCTTTACTCTTCACCGATGAGGTTATCGAGCTAATGCTAATTCTCTTCTCTAGCTTAACCTGGATTTTTTTGATACTCCCAAGGCTGCCAGCATATAGGTTACTTGAAAAGGCTACTATCATTTCTCAGTCCCATTTACCTAGTTTGCTGACCTGAGTGGTTAGCACTTTGATATACAGGCAGGGAGCAGGAGTGCCGATACCTACTACCCTTAAAGCATAGCTGCTCTCCCCAAGAGTTCCCTGGTGACATATTTGCACATCCAGTTGACCCTGAAAAGGAGATAAACTTAGCCCTGAGTATAACTTTTACTAATTTTTTGAGTTTTTGAGTTTTGTTAGCTAACTTTAATCGAAGTAACTTATTTTAACCCATTTTTCCAATGGATTGCACATTAACCCTAAAGTTGTCAAGGATACCGTGTGGGAAGAGGCAAGGGTGCAGGGTGCAGGGTGCAGGGGGAAAGATTTTTGCTATTTGATACCTACTCCCTACTCCCTATTCCCTACTCCCCAGAAGAAACTTTTTTGATAAATTCCAATATTGGCATAATGAATGCTATATTAGTAAGTCTAGTAGTGTGTGTACATATTAATAGTATTTTTGGAATTGACTGTGGCGAATACAAAATCTGCTCTTAAACGCGCCCAAATCGGCGAGCGCAATCGTCTGCGTAACAAAGCTTACAAATCAGCAGTAAGAACGCTGATGAAAAAATACTTTAGTGCAGTAGATGTCTATGCAGCTAATCCTAACCCAGAATTAGAAAAAGAAGTACAAGTAAGACTGTCTGAAGCTGTTAGCAAAATTGACAAAGCTGTAAAACGGGGTGTTCTCCACCCGAACAACGGTGCGAGGAAAAAATCAAGGTTGGCGCGCAAACTCAAGCCAGTGACTCAAGCACCTGCTTAGTAGTTGCCCATGTTCAGTAATCAGGAAATATTTCATAAATATGGCTGATTACTGCTCACCAAATCATGATCCTGTGACATTCATGACCGATAACTACACCCATGCAGCTGATTGATACTCACGTCCATCTCAACTTTGAGACATTCCAACCGGATTTAGCAGCAGTGCGATCGCGCTGGCAAGAAGCAGGAGTAGTACGCCTAGTACATTCTTGCGTCGAACCCTCAGAGTTTTCCAGCATCCAAACCCTAGCACACCAGTTTCCGGAAATTAGCTTTGCCGTTGGTTTACATCCTCTGGATGTGGATAAATGGTGCAGCGATACAGCCGCCGAAATTAAAACCTTGGCTAGTTCAGAATCTAAGGTGGTAGCCATTGGGGAAATGGGTATGGATCTGTACAAAGCAGATAACTATGCAGCACAACGCATAGCCTTTGAAGCTCAAATTGCGATCGCCTGTGAATTAAATCTCCCAGTAATTATTCACTGTCGTGATGCAGCTTCCCAAGTGCGGGAAATATTGCAAAAATGGCAAGAAAATACTGGGGAAATCCCTAGAGGTGTGATGCATTGTTGGGGTGGAACACCAGAAGAAACCCAATGGTTCCTGGACTTGGGCTTTTACATCAGCTTCAGTGGCACAGTCACATTCAAAAGCGCTAAAGCTATTCAAGCCTCAGCAGCAATGGTAACAAGCGATCGCCTGCTAGTGGAAACAGACTGTCCATTTCTGTCTCCAGTACCGAAACGGGGAGAAAAACGGAATGAGCCAGCCCATGTGCTTTATGTAGCCGAACAATTAGCCCATTTACGGGGAGAAACCTTAGCAGCGATCGCGGCTCAAACCACTACCAATGCTTGTCAACTATTTGGGTTAGAAATATAAACTCTAATCATTCATATTCCAGGCGATCGCCCACATACACCTAAGTCTCATAAAAAAATAAAACCCCAGGAGGACAGAAATATGCTAAAATTAATCCCTCCAAAACAAATTCAACCCGCCATAATTAAAAAGGAAGGAATTAAAAAATTTTCAGCTTGATCATCCTCCTCATCTCTACACGCGGATGTTCGGAACCCATGACTGATGTAAGCATTTGATCGTCAACCAGACTTTGGCAAAAAGCGCCTGTGCTGTATTTAACCTATAGAAAATTGTTAAACGTAAATTATCTTGTGAGCAAAACCCACCAAAATAAAGCCCGTAGTGACAAACTAGAGCCGAATCAGTATGCGGCTCTTTACCTGTGTCTTAAAAGACTACCGTAACTATAGACGGGTAAATTGATGACATAAATAGTCTAGAGATAGCTAGACAAATTCATGAGCTTTTGGGAGGGGAAGTGAAAAAAGCAGCACAAATTCATCAATGTTTCAGCTATCTATTGTTGAAACTATTGTTGAAAAATCAACTTAATATCCCGATTTTAGCGCAACTTGAGAGAAAACAAGGGCGATTACCCCCCTTGCCAAAATCTCTCTTTATAGCTTCAATGGCGGCGTTTGCCTACACCTAGAAATAGTACCAGGCACTAAAACACCACTTTTCCAACAGTTATGGACACACATTAGCGGTGGAAACACTCCAGTGTCCCCCCAAAAAAAGTTTAACCAGGTTGACTAAGGTAAAGGCATGACTACAGAGACACAAATGGAATCCGCCTTTTTGCTGCCCGATTTGATTGAAATTCAGCGCTCAAGTTTTCGCTGGTTCTTAGAAGAAGGGCTGATAGAAGAACTTAATTCCTTTAGTCCTATTACAGACTATACAGGCAAACTAGAACTGCATTTTTTAGGACAAAATTACAAACTCAAAGAGCCAAAATACAGCGTTGAGGAATCTAAACGCCGAGATAGTACATACGCCGTACAAATGTATGTTCCCACCCGGCTGCTCAACAAAGAAACAGGGGATATCAAAGAACAAGAAGTATTTATTGGGGATTTGCCCTTAATGACAGACCGAGGCACGTTTATTATTAACGGAGCCGAACGGGTAATTGTCAACCAGATCGTGCGATCGCCGGGAGTTTACTACAAATCAGAAATCGATAAAAATGGTCGGCGCACCTACTCAGCCAGCTTAATCCCTAACCGGGGAGCTTGGCTCAAATTTGAAACAGACCGTAATGATTTAGTCTGGGTACGCATTGACAAAACCCGCAAACTCTCAGCCCAGGTACTCTTAAAAGCCCTCGGACTATCAGATAACGAAATATTTGATGCCCTCCGCCACCCCGAATATTTCCAAAAAACCATTGAAAAAGAAGGGCAATTTTCCGAAGAAGAAGCCCTGATGGAGTTGTACCGGAAATTAAGACCGGGTGAACCACCTACAGTATTAGGTGGACAACAGCTATTAGACTCCCGCTTTTTCGACCCCAAACGTTATGATCTCGGTCGCGTTGGTCGTTATAAACTCAACAAAAAACTCAGGCTGTCAGTTCCCGACACCATGCGCGTCTTAACTTCTGGGGACATATTAGCCGCAGTCGATTACCTAATTAACCTGGAATATGACATCGGCAACATCGACGATATTGACCACTTGGGTAATCGTCGCGTCAGAAGCGTCGGTGAACTACTACAAAACCAAGTGCGAGTCGGGTTAAATCGCCTAGAACGCATCATTAGGGAACGGATGACCGTATCCGATGCCGAAGTATTAACCCCAGCCTCCTTAGTCAACCCCAAACCATTAGTAGCAGCAATCAAAGAATTTTTTGGTTCCAGCCAACTAAGTCAGTTCATGGATCAAACAAATCCCCTAGCAGAACTGACCCACAAACGTCGTCTCAGCGCCCTTGGCCCTGGTGGTTTAACTCGTGAACGTGCCGGGTTTGCCGTGCGAGATATTCACCCCTCCCACTACGGCAGAATTTGTCCCATTGAAACACCAGAAGGCCCCAACGCGGGTTTGATTGGTTCTTTAGCAACCCATGCGCGAGTCAACCAATACGGATTTTTAGAAACACCCTTCAGACCAGTAGAAAATGGCCGCGTCCGCTTTGACTTAGCGCCAATCTACATGACAGCCGATGAAGAAGACGACCTGCGGACAGCCACAGGTGACATTCCCTTAGATGAAGAAGGTTACATCAAAGGACCCCAAGTACCAGTACGCTATCGCCAAGACTGGGCAACCACAACCCCAGAACAAGTAGACTACGTAGCCGTATCCCCAGTACAAATTGTATCGGTAGCTACTAGCATGATTCCCTTCTTGGAACATGACGACGCTAACCGAGCGCTGATGGGTTCCAATATGCAACGGCAAGCTGTACCCCTACTTAAACCTGAGCGTCCCTTAGTGGGTACTGGCTTAGAAGCCCAAGGCGCGAGAGACTCCGGAATGGTAATTGTCTCCCGTACTGACGGCGATGTTACTTATGTGGATGCCACAGAAATTCGTGTTCGTCCCAAAGACGGTAATTCAGAAATTAGATATCGGCTGTCTAAATACCAAAGATCCAACCAGGATACTTGTTTAAACCAAAAACCCCTTGTCCGCATTGGTGAGCGAGTTGTTGCAGGTCAAGTCCTGGCTGATGGTTCATCCACCGAAGGTGGTGAATTAGCCTTGGGACAAAATATCGTCATCGCCTATATGCCTTGGGAAGGCTACAACTACGAAGACGCGATTTTGATTTCCGAAAGACTGGTACAGGATGATGTCTACACCTCAATTCACATTGAAAAATATGAAATTGAAGCCAGACAAACCAAACTCGGACCAGAAGAAATCACCAGAGAAATTCCTAACGTCGGTGAAGATGCCCTGCGTCAGTTAGATGAACAAGGAATCATCCGCATCGGTGCTTGGGTAGAAGCGGGAGATATTCTGGTAGGAAAAGTCACACCAAAAGGTGAATCTGACCAACCCCCAGAAGAAAAACTCTTGCGTGCCATCTTTGGTGAAAAAGCCAGGGATGTACGCGACAACTCCCTGAGAGTTCCCAACGGTGAAAAAGGACGCGTCGTTGATGTACGTTTATTTACTCGTGAACAAGGCGATGAATTACCACCGGGAGCCAACATGGTCGTCCGGGTGTATGTCGCCCAGAAACGCAAAATCCAAGTAGGCGACAAAATGGCAGGTCGCCACGGTAATAAAGGGATTATTTCTCGCATCTTACCAGTGGAAGATATGCCTTATTTAGCTGATGGTTCCACAGTAGACATTGTGCTGAACCCCTTGGGTGTACCTAGCCGGATGAACGTCGGTCAGGTATTTGAGTGTATGTTGGGCTGGGCTGCTCATACTTTAGGAGTCCGGTTTAAAATTACTCCTTTTGACGAAATGTATGGGGAAGAAACATCCCGCAGCATTGTACATAGCAAATTGCAAGAAGCACGGGACGAAACAGGCAAAGACTGGGTATACAACCCAGATAACCCTGGAAAAATTATGGTATTTGATGGTCGTACAGGGGAACCATTTGACAGACCGATAACCGTAGGCGTGGCTTATATTCTCAAACTGGTGCATTTAGTGGATGACAAGATTCACGCTCGTTCCACAGGGCCATACTCGCTGGTAACTCAGCAACCCTTGGGTGGTAAAGCCCAACAAGGTGGTCAGCGCTTTGGGGAAATGGAAGTGTGGGCTTTGGAAGCCTTCGGTGCAGCTTACACCTTGCAAGAATTGCTGACAGTTAAATCAGACGATATGCAAGGACGGAATGAGGCCTTAAATGCGATCGTTAAAGGCAAGTCAATTCCCCGACCAGGCACACCAGAATCCTTTAAGGTGCTAATGCGAGAACTGCAATCATTAGGTTTAGATATTGCAGTACACAAGGTAGAAACCCAAGCAGACGGTACTTCCTCAGATGTGGAAGTTGATTTGATGGCAGATCAATCAGCCCGACGCACACCGCCTAGACCAACCTATGAATCTCTCTCTCGTGAATCTCTAGAAGAGGAAGAGTAGGGAAGAAGAAGCAGGGGAGCAGGGAGCAGGGAGCAGGGGGGAAAAATTCCTAATACCAATACCTAATACCCAGTCCCCAATCCCCAATCCCCAAATTACGAACGCTGATTAAAGGATTGCGCGGATGAGATTATTTGTCATAGCAACAGATGCTCAAATCCGTGAAATCCTTTAATCCGTCTAATCTGTGATCAGAATTAACAATTAATTATGAGACCCGCCCAAACTAATCAGTTTGACTACGTTAAAATCGGCTTGGCATCACCGGAACGCATCAGGCAGTGGGGTGAGCGCACATTACCTAATGGTCAATTAGTTGGTGAAGTTACCAAGCCGGAAACGATTAATTACCGCACCCTGAAGCCAGAGATGGATGGCTTGTTTTGTGAGCGCATCTTTGGCCCGGCAAAAGATTGGGAATGCCATTGTGGTAAATATAAGAGAGTCCGTCACCGTGGTATTGTCTGTGAGCGTTGTGGTGTAGAAGTCACCGAGTCGCGGGTACGTCGTCACCGCATGGGATATATTAAACTGGCTGCTCCAGTTGCCCACGTCTGGTATCTCAAAGGTATTCCTAGTTACATTTCAATTCTGTTAGATATGCCCTTGCGGGATGTAGAACAGATAGTATACTTCAATTCCTATGTTGTCTTGAGTCCGGGTAATGCGGAAACATTAAGCTATAAACAGCTACTCAGTGAAGACCAATGGTTGGAAATTGAAGACCAAATTTATAGTGAAGATTCTCTCTTGCAGGGTGTAGAAGTCGGCATTGGTGCAGAAGCGTTGTTACGTTTGCTGGCTGATATTAATTTAGAGCAAGAAGCCGAAAACCTGCGAGAGGAAATTGGTAACGCTAAAGGGCAAAAACGCGCCAAACTAATTAAACGTCTCCGGGTAATTGACAACTTCATCGCTACTGGTTCCAAACCAGAGTGGATGGTCATGTCTGTGATTCCGGTGATTCCCCCTGACCTGCGCCCAATGGTACAGCTGGATGGCGGACGATTTGCCACTAGTGATTTAAATGACTTGTATCGCCGGGTAATTAACCGGAACAATCGGTTGGCACGTCTGCAAGAGATTTTAGCACCGGAAATTATTGTCCGCAACGAAAAGCGAATGCTGCAAGAGGCAGTGGATGCTTTGATTGACAATGGTCGTCGGGGACGCACAGTGGTAGGGGCAAATAACCGACCTCTGAAATCTTTGTCTGACATCATTGAGGGTAAACAAGGACGTTTCCGGCAAAACTTGCTGGGTAAACGGGTTGACTACTCAGGACGTTCGGTAATTGTGGTGGGACCGAAGCTGAAAATTCACCAGTGCGGTTTGCCCAGAGAAATGGCTATTGAGTTATTTCAGCCTTTTGTGATTAATCGCCTGATTCGTAGCGGCATGGTGAATAATATCAAAGCTGCTAAGAAACTGATCTCTCGCAATGACCCCAGTGTCTGGGATGTGCTGGAAGAGGTGATAGAAGGACACCCCGTGATGCTCAACCGTGCGCCAACCCTGCACCGCTTAGGGATTCAGGCCTTTGAACCTGTATTGGTAGAAGGACGCGCTATTCAACTACATCCCTTGGTTTGTCCGGCTTTTAACGCTGACTTTGATGGCGACCAAATGGCGGTACACGTGCCTCTGTCTCTAGAAAGTCAGGCGGAAGCGCGGTTATTGATGCTGGCTTCTAATAATATTTTGTCACCGGCTACAGGTAGACCCATTATCACCCCTAGCCAAGATATGGTGTTGGGGGCATACTACTTAACTGCGGAAAATCCTGCTGCTACCAAGGGTATGGGTAGGTATTATGCTTCTCTGGAAGATGTAATTATCGCTTTCCAGCAGGAACAAGTTGACTTACACGCTTATATTTTTGTGCGGTTTGATGGGGAAGTGGAAACAGACCTACCGGATACGGAACCTCTGGAAGTCACCGAAAACAGTGATGGTACTCGGACTTTAATGTATAAGTTCCGCCGAATTAGGGAAGATGCCCAAGGAAATTTAATTTCTCAGTATGTGCGTACTACTCCTGGTCGTGTGATTTACAACAAGGCTATTCAAGAAGCACTAGTAGCTTAGGGATTGGGGATTGGGTATTAGGGATTGGGGACTGGGTATTAGGAATTAGGAATTTTTCCCCCCTGCACCCTGCTCCCCTGCCTCTTTCCCCCCACACTCCCTACTCCCTACTCCCTACTCCCTACTCCCAATGACTAAGGATGAATGACTAATGACTAAGGAACAGGCAGTTTTTCGGAATCGAGTAGTTGATAAAGGTCAACTGAGAAAGCTAATATCTTGGGCGTTTACCCATCATGGGACAGCGCGAACTGCTGTGATGGCAGATAAACTCAAAGAGTTGGGCTTTCGCTATGCCACCAAAGCTGGGGTTTCTATCAGTGTAGATGACTTGATGATTCCCCCCACTAAGCGATCGCTGTTGGAAGCCGCAGAGGAAGAAATTCGCGCTACGGAAACCCGTTACCAACGGGGTGAAATTACTGAGGTAGAACGGTTCCAGAAGGTAATTGATACCTGGAATGGTACGAGTGAAGCCCTCAAGGATGAGGTGGTGGTTCACTTTAAAAAGACCGACCCCCTGAACTCCGTGTATATGATGGCCTTCTCTGGGGCGCGGGGTAATATCTCTCAGGTGCGGCAGTTGGTGGGAATGCGGGGACTAATGGCAGACCCCCAAGGGGAAATTATTGACTTGCCCATTAAAACCAACTTCCGCGAAGGTCTGACGGTGACGGAATATATTATTTCCTCCTACGGCGCGCGCAAGGGATTGGTGGATACGGCGTTACGCACGGCGGATTCTGGTTATCTCACCCGGCGGCTGGTGGATGTCTCCCAGGATGTGATTATTCGGGAATTTGACTGCGGCACTACTAGGGGGATTCCTGTCCGGGCAATGACCGAAGGGGGCAAAATATTAATTCCCCTGGCGCAACGGCTGCTGGGGCGGGTATTGGCGGAGGATGTTGTCCATCCCACTACTAAGGAGTTGATAGCAGCTCGCAATACCCCAGTGTCTGATGATTTGGCGGCGGAAATTCACAAAGCCGGAGTCACGGAAGTGGTGGCGCGATCGCCCCTAACCTGTGAAGCGGCGCGTTCGGTGTGTCAACACTGCTACGGCTGGAGTTTAGCCCATGCCAAAATGGTAGATTTGGGTGAAGCTGTGGGGATTATTGCCGCTCAAAGTATCGGTGAACCCGGTACACAGTTAACCATGCGGACTTTCCACACTGGGGGTGTGTTTACTGGGGAAGTGGCGCAGCAAGTCCGGTCGAAAACCGAGGGGACTATCCGCCTGCCCCGGAAGTTACGCACCAGAACCTATCGCACCCGCCACGGGGAAGATGCCCTGTATGTAGAAGCTAATGGCATCATTAATTTAGAACCCAAAAAAGATGGGGCTGGGGACAAAGAACCCCAAGAAATTCATGTTACCCAAGGTTCCACTCTCTATGTCCACGACGGACAGCAGGTAAAAATTGGGCAGCTATTAGCAGAAGTCGCCCTGGGTGGACGCACAACCCGGACAAATACAGAAAAAGCCGTTAAAGATGTGGCTTCCGATTTGGCGGGAGAGGTGCAGTTTGCTGAGGTGGTTCCAGAACAAAAAACCGACCGTCAGGGAAATACTACAACTACAGCCGCACGGGGTGGTTTGATTTGGGTGCTATCTGGGGAAGTTTATAACTTGCCCCCTGGTGCCGAATTGGTAGTTAAAAATGGCGATCGCATTGCTGAACAGGGCGTTTTAGCAGAAACCAAGTTAACTAGCGTCCATGGTGGTGTGGTTCGTCTACCAGAAGCGATCGCAGGTAAGAGTACCAGAGAAATTGAAATTATCACCGCCTCGGTAATTTTAGACCAAGCCACGGTGACAGTGGAAAGTTCCCAAGGTCGCAACCACTATTTAATTACCACCGGCAATAACCAAGTGTTTAACCTGCGGGCTACCCCAGGAACTAAGGTGCAGAATGGTCAGGTGGTGGCGGAGTTAATTGACGAACGCTATCGCACCAACACTGGGGGATTCCTCAAATTTGCCGGGGTGGAAGTCCAGAAAAAGGGCAAAGCCAAGCTGGGTTATGAAGTAGTCCAGGGCGGAACCTTGCTATGGATTCCCGAAGAAACCCACGAGGTGAATAAGGATATCTCCTTACTGTTAGTAGAAGATGGGCAGTTTGTGGAAGCCGGCACGGAAGTGGTGAAGGATATCTTCTGCCAAAACAGTGGTGTGATAGAAGTTACCCAGAAAAACGACATTCTCCGCGAGGTGGTAATTAAACCCGGTGAACTGCTGATGGTGGATGACCCAGAGGCGGTGATGGGTAGAGATAACACCTTTGTCCAACCCGGTGAAGAGTTTGAGGGGAATGTCGCCACAGAGTTACGCTACATCCAGTATGTGGAGTCACCAGAGGGACCAGCCTTGTTGAGCCGTCCGGTGGTAGAGTTTGCCGTCCCCACTAACCCCGATGTGCCTTCCACCGCATCCATTAGCCAACAAACTGGCCGTTCCATTCAAATGCGGGCAGTCCAAAGACTACCTTATAAAGATTCCGAACGGGTGAAATCTGTAGAAGGTGTGGAACTGCTGCGGACTCAGTTAGTGTTGGAAATTGAACAGGATGGGGAGCAGGATCATTCTAGTTCGCCTTTGGCTGCGGATATTGAACTGATTGAGGATGGCACAAATCCTGATGTGCAACGTTTGCAGTTGGTGATTTTAGAATCTTTGGTAATTCGCCGAGATATCACCGCCGATGCCACCCAAGGTAGTACGGAGACGACTTTGGAAGTGGAGGACAGCGACAGCATTGAGCCTGGATCTGTGGTAGCCCGGACGAAAATTTTGGGTAAAGAGGGGGGTATCGTTAGAGGTGTGAAAAAAGACACCGAAGCGGTGCGACGTTGTTTGGTGTTGCGGGATACAGATAAAATTGTCATGCACACCAGCGCCCAACCCACAGTGAAAAAGGGTGACTTGTTGGTGGAAGGTGCGGAAATTGCACCGGGAATTTTGGCAGAGGATTCTGGGCAGGTGTTGGAAGTAATTAATACCAAGTCTGACTCCGCCACTGGTGAACCCGCCTTAACTGCTCAACAATATGCCATTCATATCCGTGTGGGTCGTCCCTATCGAGTCAGTCCCGGTGCGGTGTTGCAGATAGAAGACGGGGACTTGGTACAACGGGGAGACAACTTAGTCTTGTTGGTGTTTGAACGGGCGAAAACTGGGGATATTATCCAAGGTTTACCCCGGATTGAGGAATTGCTAGAAGCCCGGAAACCCAAGGAAGCCTGTATTTTAAACCGCCGTTCTGGGGAGTTGCAGGTGGTGTATGGTGATGGGGATGAGGCGATCGCCGCTAAGGTCATAGAATCCAATGGTGTGATCACCGACTATCCTTTAGGCCCTGGACAAAACTTGATGATGCCCGATGGCTCGATGGTTGCAGCCGGGGAACCCTTGAGTGATGGACCCTCTAACCCCCATGAAATTTTAGAGGTGTTCTTTAGCCTGGGTTCGGAAGATGGGGTCTATGCTTGCGCCAGTCATGCTTTGCAAAAGGTGCAGACATTTTTAGTGAATGAAGTGCAAATGGTGTATCAGTCCCAGGGGATTGATATTGCCGATAAGCACATTGAGGTAATTGTCCGCCAAATGACCAATAAAGTCCGCATTGATGATGGTGGAGACACTACCATGCTGCCGGGTGAGTTGGTGGAACTGCGCCAAGTGGAGCAGGTGAATGAAGCGATGGCCATTACTGGTGGGGCGAGGGCGCAATATACCCCAGTGTTGTTGGGGATTACTAAGGCATCGTTGAATACAGACAGCTTCATTTCGGCGGCATCATTCCAAGAGACAACACGGGTACTAACGGAGGCAGCCATTGAGGGTAAATCTGACTGGCTGCGGGGGTTAAAGGAAAACGTGATTATTGGGCGCTTGATTCCGGCTGGTACTGGTTACAATACCTACGAGGAACCGGGGGCAATTGATGAATATGCGATCGCCGAAAGCAGTGGTGTATTGGATGAAGTTGACGACCATATCAACATGGTGTTGGATGACCGCACCGCCCGCGCCTACAATTTAGATGCTCCTGGGTTGACAGAAACCACCTTTGGTAATCGCCGCACCGAGAAGCCTATCTTGGATGACGAAGATGAGTTAATTGCTGATGAAATTAGCGATCTCGTAGAAGATGAAGAAGAAGAAGATGAATACGAGGAAATGGATGATGAAGAGGACGATTACAGTTAAACCGTCAACTCTGTCCATGACTAAAAGCTAAAATTTCATAGATTAAGAGGCAAAGGAAAAATTTCTTTTGCCTTTTTATTTTTCCGATCAATTCTGGTTGAAGATATAGCTGGGGAGTAGGGAGTAGGGAGTAGGGTAAAAGCCTTTCGGTGTATAACTTTTATGATCAATTTATGTCCTAACGTCCTTGGCGGTTGCTATATTAGTACGTTAATCATCTCATTTGGTGAGATAATAGCAAGTTAAGTATTACATTGCCAAATTTTAAATACATAGATCATGGTCAAAATTCAGTTTTCTAAAGGTCTTGATGAAGAAGTAACTCCAGAAGTCCGCTTGACGCGATCGCGCACTGGCGACAGTGGGACAGCAACTTTTATCTTTACCAATCCCCAAATATTGGCACAAGGTAGCACTGAAGAAATCACCGGGATGTACCTAATTGACGAGGAAGGAGAAATAATTACCCGCGAAGTTAAGGGTAAATTTATCAACGGTAAAGCAGAAGGACTAGAAGCAGTTCATGTAATGAAGTCTGCCGAAGAATGGGATCGTTTTATGCGCTTCATGGAACGCTATGCCGAACAAAATGGTTTGGGATTTAATAAAGCTGAATAAATTGGCTGGGGGTTTGGGGTCAATATGCCCCTGATTCCCCTCATATTCCTTAATTATTGAGCATTAAATCCTTGTGTCACCACAACCGCACCCCAATTCAGGAAAAACCGTTATCTGTGCAGTCATTACAGTTAGTGATACTCGTAACCCACAAACCGATAAAAGTGGTCAGATAATCCAGGATTTGCTGGTTGCTGCTCATCATGTTGTGGAAATATACAAAATTCTCAAAGATGAACCTGTGCAGATTCAAGAACAGATAGAATTATTAAGTAGAAATACTAATTTAGATGTATTAATATTTAATGGTGGTACTGGTATTGCTCCGAGAGATACCACTTATGATGCCATTGAGAAATTATTAGAGAAAACCTTACCCGGTTTTGGGGAGTTGTTTAGATTTTTAAGTTATCACGAAATTGGTTCACGGGCGATCGCCTCTCGCGCTGTGGCTGGAGTTTATCAAAATAAATTAATTTTCTCCCTTCCCGGTTCCAGTAATGCGGTGCGCTTGGGTATGGAAAAGCTGATTTTGCCAGAGATGGTTCATTTGGTGAGTCAGTTGGAGAATTGACTAAACGCAGATGGACGCAGGTAAACGCAGATGATTTTTTTGTTTATTAGACTAGGAAATGCTATGTTCAGATATTTTGGTGGGTTACGACGGAAATAGATTTTTCCTATTGTGCAAAGTTTTGTCGCCGTCTAACCCACCCTACTGACTTAGCGGTGAGAAGATATCAACGATAATCCTGGCTTTGAATATCACGCAGACGCGCCGCATCACGCATACCGTAATCAGTCCGAGTAAAGCGATTTAACTGCGACTCATAAAAGTCTCTATTGGCTTGTAAATGCTCAGGGTCAGGGTCATCTAAAGGATGATGTAATGCTGTACGTAATGCTTGAATTACCGCAGATGTAACGTTGTACATTGACCGTTGAAAAGTAATTCCCAACTGAATCAACATATCATCTTTGCCTCGGCAATGTTTTTTGTAATCTTCAATCAGATATTCTGGCAAAAAATGCAGCATATCTTGCATTAATAATGTTGGGGGAATACCTGCTGTCCCCACCGGAAATACATCAGCATAGAGAATACCATAGTGGAAATCTTCTTGCTTATTTGGTACTTGACCCGCTTGAGCATTATAAGATTTTGTTCCCCTAAAAGGTGCTGTGCGGTAAAAAACAGCTTCGACATAAGGTAATGCAGCTTCATACAACCAGACAAAACCTTCAGATTTGGGAACGATTTCGTAACATTCACCACGGATATAAACATGATGGTAAATAGGACGATTTGCTACAGCAAAAATGCCATTTACCAGAAAATTCATCGCTTCTGGGACAGTGGTAATTTTACCATCGTCATATAAATCTGACATTTCAAAAAATACCGGAGCCATAACTTCCCAGAATAGCCCCAAATTAGAATAGTAAGACATTTGGCGGCACTGTTCTAGAAACATATCTGGGAACAGTTTATAAAGCCCCAACATTATGGGGTTTCCTTGGAAATAAGCTTTGATAGCTCTATCAGCGTTAGCTTTATATTCTGGACTATCTAAATAAGGGTCAAATTTCCCACCCATTCCCCTGTGCCAAAACATAGCCCGCATACAAGCTTCAGCAAATTCCATATTGATGCGGTCATGGAATAAATGATGTAATAACTTAGGCATTTTCAAGGTTTCACCCTTTTCCATAAATGCCAAAAGTTCAGGATGTGCAGTAGCTTCACCGCGCCAAACTCTCAACTCAGCATCATCGCCGGCATAATGATTATGCAATTCCAAATACTCTTTAGGCAAGAAGTATTTAAAGAAGGGTAAGGGGTTTAAAAATACTCGTTCGGCGATATAAAGCAAGTCACGCCAGTAGAAATCCATCGGTACGGCATAGGCTTTATAAATGCCGATGATTTGTTTTAAATTTTCTGGTGTATCAGGCAACATGGAGCCACCTGCTTCTAGCCGATGAATTATCTCAGCAAATTCATGTTGAGAAGGAGGTAGTTTATTAGTAGATTTTTCTGGAGTTTGTACCATTGTAATTTCTTGGTATTTATTATGCTGATTTCGCGGAAAAAGGCTTGTAAAAATTTTTCAGAAAATATTTTTGTGCTGGTTTTGTCCTTTGTCTATATCTGATTTAGTAAAGTCATCAAATATTCAGATACATAACAAAGGACGATGCAAATTATTTATTACCTTTTTCCACGGCTACGACTCCAAGGTGGTGGACCAGCAGCAGGTCTAATATTAATTACATTACCATTGGCGCGAGTAATGGTAAAAGCATCAAATTCACCTTCATCAAATTCGCCAACAACTGTTAATTCTTCCCCTGGCAAAACATTAATTTCTTTCCACCAACGTGGTCCAGCATCAACAATGATTTGACCTGTACCATCGCTGAGTGTAAAATCATTGCCAACGACACTGATAACTTTACCAGATAAAGTTATGCCTCGTGATTGCTGTAAATCTCGAATTTTCGTTTGGGCTTGGACTAAAACAGGGCTGAGTGTGATAGAAATTGTAGTAGCGATCGCTAAACCTAAATTAAGTTTTTTCCGTTGCATAAATTACTATCTCCAGTAAATTTTGTTCGGGGAATAACTATTTCACAGCAAGATGAGCAACTATGGTTTTGTCTATTGGGGGAATTGTCGCCACCATAGCTGTAGTTGTACTTTCACTCCAACGCACTAACCAAGTCGGTTGTACACCCAAAAAGATAATTAGAGCAGCCAAAACTATAGCCGGAATCTTTTCCGCCCAGACAACTTTGGCGTAGTAAGCTAAATTATTATCCAACTTGCCAAAACAGGTGCGGTTGAGGAGAATAACGAAATACACTGCTGTTAAGCCGCTAGATGCGACACATAAGATAGTTGGTAAAGGAAAAACTGAGAAACTACCTTGAAATACAATAAATTCCGCCACAAATCCTGTTAAACCAGGTATTCCCGCACTAGCCATCCCACTAAGAACCAGTAAAGCGCTAATTAAAGGTAAACCGCGAATAGGACTCATTAAGCCGTTGAGTTTTTCTAAGTCACGCGTACCAACTTTAGATTCTATTACCCCGACTAGGTGGAAGAGAATGGCCAGAATCAAACCGTGGCTGAACATTTGCGCCACTGCGCCCACTAACGCTAAAGCTGTGCTAGAGGCGCTGGCTAATAATACATAACCCATGTGACCGATAGAACTGTATGCTACCATGCGCTTGATGTCTGTTTGCGCGATCGCAATTACCGCCCCATAAATCGCACTAATAGCCCCCCAAATAGCTAAAGTTGGTGCAACCACAGTCCAAGCTTGGGGAAACATTCCCATCCCAAAGCGTAACAGTCCATAGGTTCCCAACTTCGCCAACACGCCACCCAACAAAATCGCAATGGGTGCGGAAGCTTCAACATAAGCATCAGGTAGCCAAGTATGGAAGGGAACGAGAGGTATTTTAATTCCAAAGCCGATAATAATTCCTATTAAGAGGACGAGTTGTAAACCTGCGGAAATATTTTGAGTAGAGACAGCATCGAAGGCAAAACTGTTAGCACCAGTGAGGAATACCAGACCTAAGAAAGTGGCTAAAATGAAAGCACCGGAAACAGCAGTATAAATTAAAAACTTAATACCAGCATAAGCCCGTTTTTCTCCTCCCCAAATGGAAATTAATAAATAGAAGGGAATTAATTCTAGTTCGTAAAACAAAAAGAATAACAACAGGTTTTCTGCTAAAAATGCCCCAGCAACGCCACCACTAATAAATAAAATTAGCGAATAAAAAAGTCGTGGGCGTTCAGTTTCTTTATCACTGCTGTAAATAGCAATCCAGGTGAGTAAACTATTGAGTACCAACATCATAATTGATAACCCATCAACCCCTAGTTGATAAGTTAAACCCAAAGTTTCATTCCACGGTAGATATTCTTCAAATTGCATCCCTGGAGTGCTGATATCGAATTTCAGCAAAATAAACAAATTCCAGCAGAAAACTATACCTGCTACAATTAAAGATACTAAGCGGATGCGACTAGCTGAGACAACTTTACCCGGTAAAAACCCGATAATTACAGCACTGAGAATTGGTATCCAAATCAGAAAACTCAACATATTCTAGAATTTACCTATCTATGTATTTATCTGCGTTTATCTGTGTTTATCTGCGTTCAATTATTCTTCCATCTACCTTACTTACAATCCTCAAATGAGTCCAGGATTAAAACATCAAATCTAAAAACTGGATTTTCCAGAATGGCCAAGTTATCCAGGCACAGAAAACGCCTACTCCTAAAAGTACAGTAAAGGCATAAGATTGAGTTCTTCCAGTGGTACTGTATTTTAAACCTTCGCCACCTAAGAGGGAAAATAACCCCACTAAATTCACTACGCCATCAACTATAAAGCGGTCAATCATATCAGCCAATTTGGAAAGTTGGGCAACGCCGAATATGATAGTGATGCGATAGAGTTTTGGTGTGTAAAAATCGTAAGCAAATAAGTCTTGTAAAGGTTTCCAAGGGAG
This sequence comes from Nodularia chucula CCY0103, assembly GCF_963923915.1. Taxonomy (NCBI): domain Bacteria; kingdom Bacillati; phylum Cyanobacteriota; class Cyanophyceae; order Nostocales; family Nodulariaceae; genus Nodularia; species Nodularia chucula. The sequence continues at coordinate 26,586 of NZ_CAWUOL010000046.1, forward strand.
GCGAATTGGTTTGGGAATATTGCCTAAATAAATGACCGCGCTAATGCTACAACCGAAAATACTTGACCAAATTAGTAATAGCACGACATCTTTATTCAGACTTGCCCAACTTGGTAATATTGATAAGCTTTGTAAAACTAAAGGTAAATGCAAAACCAAGCCAAATAAAATCATCATGGGTATGATCATTGGCCAGTGAACTTCAGGCGATCGCTCACTCATTTGTTTAGCTTTACCACCGAAAATTAAGCCAAATTCTCTGGTTAAACTGAAAGCTGTTAAGGCGTTTACTAAAATAATAACTCCCACTAACCAAGGGGAAGTGTCCCACAGTCCATCGGCTAATTCCACCAAAGCCCAAAAGCTACCTAACGGGGGAAAAGCAATTAATCCTAATATTCCCACAATGAAAGCTAACCCAGAAATCGGGCGACGTGTCCAAAGTCCGCCCAGTTGAGTGACATCTTGGGTGATGCTATTCCAAACAATACCGCCGCTACTCATGACTAATAATGCTGAAGCTAAAGCATGGGTAAGTACCAATAATAGTGCTGTTTCTTCTTGTTGTGTGCCGACAGCAATAAACACTAAGCCCATGTAAGCACTAACAGAATAAGATAAGCAGCGTTTCACGTCAATTTGAGCGATCGCAATTAAGGATGCACCCACAGCAGTCACGACACCAATGGCGATTATAAACGATGAAACTACAGGCGATAAACTTAAGACAGGTTGCAGTTTAATTAATACCCACGCACCACTAGCAACCACTACCGAGTTCCGCAAAATTGTACTGGGAACAGGGCCTTCCATCGCTTCATCTAACCACAAATGCAAAGGAAATTGAGCGCATTTACCCATCGGTCCCGCAACTAATGCTAAACCTACTAATGTAATCACCGTGGGATCTACTTGAGCATTATTTGCCCATACTTCTAACTCTGTATAATCCCAAGTCCCTGATAAAGTCCATAAACCCAAGACTCCCATGAGTAAGAATAAATCTCCTACCCGCTTGGTTAAGAAAGCATCTCTAGCACCAGTGACTACTAAAGGTTGGCTAAACCATAAGCCTACTAATAGATAGGTTCCTAATGTCAGGACTTCCAAAATTGCATAGCTGAAAAATAGGTTATTGCACAAACATAATGCACATAATCCCGCTTCAAACAATCCCAATAAGGAATAGAAGCGTCCCCAACCCCAATCCATTTCCATGTAACCCAGAGCGAAAATTTGGGCTAAGAAATTTAAGCCAGTTACTATCACCATTCCACCTATGCTGACTGAAGAAATTTCTAAAGCAATGGTGAGGTTTAAACCTGCGGTAGATAACCAAGGAATAAATATTTCTTGGGGTGGTTGATTCCAAGTTAATTGGAAAGCTAAGACACTATGAACTAATGCCAAAAATGTCATAATTAAATTGACATAACCTGCTGGTCTTGAGCCTGTTTTGCGAATGATTCCCGGCGACCAGGGAATTGCCAAAAGTCCACCTGTTAAGGCGTAGCAAGGAACTAGCCAAACAGTCTCTAGGAGAAACTGAGCCATGAAATTAACCTCTGTATTGACAGCATAAATTAACTATTCTGGGAGCAGAATTAACTTGGCTATCAGTTAGCTAAGTATTCTAAATAAAGGAAATTTATTTTTGCTTAATATTATTTTTATCTTACTGTCATATTTACAAAAAAGGAATTAATTAACAAAATAAATCTATAATGTCTACTGTAATTAATTCTTATATAATCATTTTTTGAGTTTATTCATAGATTAAACTCTATGGATGATGTTTGGATATAACTGATATCATCTCCGTTTAATTAGTTACGATTACCAGAATCATGTCACCCCACCCCTAACCCCAGACCGCAAGCGAGGAACCCCTATGTACACACAAATCGGCAAATTCTGGTTTGTGTCATAAGACCCCACCCCTAGCCCCTCCCCGCAAGCGAGGAGGGGAACTGGATTTACAGTGAAATTAGGTTTTTAGGGCTGGAAACCCTTTTTGGCTCAGGATGTGTGTACACGGTAGCGCAAGCGAGGAGGGGAGATAAAATAAAAGTCTGGCATATTTTCGCGTTTCGTAAGTATTCAACCGGACTTGATATGAGACAAAAGAGGTGAGGACAAATATCATAAAACCCTTTTAATTATGGAGTTTCAAGGCTTATCCCCACACCCTACACCCTACCCCCTGCACCCTCCTATAGAAACACCCCCGGATATCCAGGGGCGGTAATTTGTTAAATCAATTTGTTAAAAGTGCAAAAATTTTAAAAGGGTGCGATTTCTGCGGAGAGCTACGCTAACGCTAAACAAACGACAGCTAAAATGGCAGCGATTATATAAAAGACTGTTACTACTTGTAATTCTGACCAGCCTGTTAATTCTAGGTGATGGTGTAGAGGAGCCATTTTTAAGAGGCGTTTGCCTTTACCATCAGGGCCTTTTGTGGCTTTATAGTATGTTACCTGGGCGATGACAGAAATGGTTTCTACAAAGAAAATGCCACTGAGAATGAACAGGGCTACTAAACTATTAGTTAGTAGTGCTACAGATGCTAAAGCCCCACCCAGTGCTAAGGAACCAGTGTCACCCATGAAGACGCGGGCTGGGTTGCGGTTGTGGGCTAAGAAACCTAAGCAACCACCACTTAATGCGGCACAAAAGACCATTAATCCAGGGTGAGCGGGGGCGATGATTGCACCTAATGCTAGTAAGGCGATCGCCACTGTTCCAGACGCTAAACCATCAATACCATCAGTTAAATTAGTGGCGTTACTTTCTGCAACTAGCACAAAGCCAGCCAAAGGCCAGAATAAAAATCCCAAAGGTAGTGCAAAACTTACCCAAGGTAAAGCAATATTTGTAATATTAGAATCTTGATTAGACATCAGCCATAGACAAAATAAGCCTGCAAATCCGATTTGCAAAGCCAGTTTCATCTTGGGAGATATGCCTTTATTTGATTTGCGGCGGAGAATTTGCCAATCGTCTAACCAGCCGATAAATCCATAACTGAGAGTTAAGGCGGCAACGGCAAGTACATCTGTGGCAAAATTAGATAATACGCAGGCGATCGCCACAGCTAAAGGGACAAAAAATATTCCCCCCATCGTCGGTGTACCAGCTTTTTTTAAATGGGCTTGGGGTCCATCCTCCCGGATGATTTGCCCAGTTTTCAATGCTTGCAACATGGGAATGACGACAAAACCCATAGCGGCTGAACCCACCGCACACAGCAACAATGGTAAAGTCAGTGACATCCCTTCCCAAGGGGTTCTATGCCCCAACCAATCCAGTGTCCAGGCGGCGATGGTCAGCGCGACCACTAAACTAGAAGCTAATGTAATACCCGAAATATTTGTTCCTTGACTTCCTTGACTAGGAGATAATTTAGCGTCCACCAAAATTCCCTTCACTCCACACTTATAAAATTCCACAATGAGGACAATAGATATTATCTAGTGCAGCACGGCAAAATCAAAGGTATATTGTCTCATTTAACAGGTAATTTGTCTGTTGATTTGAGATTTTCCCTTCCGCGCTGCGGTTATCCTCTCTAGCCTGTAGAGGCTAATCATCGTCTATTCCTGCATCACTGTCATCATCAAGATCGTAATCATCGATTCCGTCTTCCGAACTCAATAAGTCCGATATTTCTTCTTCTGGTGACAGTTCTGTTTCTTGAACGTTACGTGCTACTAGGCGACCTTGGATTTGCAACCAGTCCAGCATAGAAAATTCTTGCTTTGATGGAATTACTCTGGCGCGTTGGTTACGCGGTGCTTCACTTAAGGGAGAATGCAACATATCTACGAACACACAAAAAGGTTTATGTAACTAGACATTAAGCAGTCTATCACTGAGAAGGGATAATTTAATTATCCATTCAACTCTGGTGTGAATAAATCCGTAAGCTGACAGAATTATTTTATTTAATAGTGGTAAAGTCAGCACAAGTAAATTACTAAGGTTTTGTCAGCCTGTATACATACAGAGGAGATCAATATCGATTTCCGATAAATGATATTTAATGATTTTTTAGGTGATCAACCATGCTGGGTAAAGCAAATCTCATTGATGCGATCGCAGGTACAAATCGGGGATTACTGGCTAACGCAGCCCAAAAACAGGCTATATTAGCGGCGATCGCCAACTTAGAAGACTTCAATCCCACACCTCGTCCCTTAGAAGCAACTCATTTGCTTAACGGTGATTGGCGGTTAATCTACACCAGCAGCAAAGCACTTTTGAACTTAGATCGGATTCCCTTTGCTAAACTTGGTCAAATTTATCAGTGTATCCGGGTCAACACCAGCAGCGTTTACAACATAGCCGAAATTTATGGCTTACCTTATTTAGAAGGTTTAGTTAGCGTAGCTGCGAAATTTGAACCAGTTTCAGAAAAACGAGTCCAAGTAAAATTCCAGCGCTCGATTTTGGGTTTAAAACGTTTAATCGCTTACAGTTCTCCCGCCACATTTATCCAAGAAATTGAATCTGGGAAAAAATTTACGGCTTTTGATACTGTCATAAACAGTGATAAACAGCAAGGCTGGTTAGACATCACCTATATAGATGAGGACTTGCGAATTGGCAGGGGTAACGAGGGTAGCGTGTTCGTTTTAAGTAAAACATAAACTTTTGCAAATTTATCTAGTTGCGAACGAAAGTAAGCGATCATTGGGTTTTTGTCAATAACTTTGTGACACTTATTTGAATTTTCCAGTTACAACCGGCTACTTAAATCAGATAAATAACTTAACAAATCCTTTGTGGGCGACCTTGACGATGTACAGTGAAATCAAATAGCCCTATATATTGCCATAGATCATTACAAAGGGAAGATACTCATGGTTCAACGTGGTTCTAAAGTACGTATTCTCCGCCCCGAATCCTACTGGTTTCAAGAAGTAGGCACTGTGGCTACTATCGACCAAAGTGGCATTAAGTATGCAGCAATTGTCCGGTTTGATAAGGTCAACTACTCTGGTATCAACACCAATAACTTTGCCATCGACGAATTAGTAGAGGTAGAAGCACCAAAGGCTAAAGCCAAGAAATAAGCGGTATAACCCTAAAGGGGATAAACTAGTCATTAGTGCTTGAGGGTGCGTACCCTGCCCCTCGTGAGTGTCAAAACTCCCCACTAATGCATCTATTTCATCCCCAATACCTAAAACTTGCTTGTTTTATCAGCTTAAATGCCTGAATTGCCTGAAGTCGAAACAGTTCGCAGAGGTCTAAATCAAATGACCCTGCACCAAAAAATTACGGGTGGGGATGTGTTGCTAAACCGCACCATCGCCTACCCTTTTTCTATTGATGAATTTATTGCTCAAATTACCGGAAGTGCGATCGCCGCTTGGCATCGTCGTGGTAAATATCTTTTAGCAGAACTCACCCCCACTCCTCAGATTCACTGGTTAGGGGTGCATTTGCGGATGACTGGACAACTACTGTGGTTAGACCAAACTGAACCATTACACAAGCACACCAGAGTCAGATTATTTTTTGGCGCACAGCAAGAATTACGCTTTGTAGACCAGCGCACCTTTGGTCAAATGTGGTCAGTTCCCCCAGGAGTCCCAGTAGAAAGCATCATGACTGGTTTAGCCAAACTAGCCGTAGACCCTTTTTCACCCCAATTCACCGTTGAATATCTAGCCGCTAAATTACAAAATCGCCGTCGTCCCATCAAAACCGCACTATTAGACCAGTCAGTGGTAGCAGGGTTAGGGAATATTTATGCTGACGAAGCATTATTTAAAAGTGGTATTTTACCCACAACCCTGTGTATAGATTTGCAGCGAGAGCAAATTCAGCCTTTACACAGCAATATCATTCAAGTATTAGAAACCAGCATCGCCGCCGGGGGTACGACCTTTAGTAACTTCCTGAATGTCCAGGGCGTTAACGGTAATTATGGCGGTGTAGCGTGGGTATATAATCGCACTGGGGAACCTTGCCGAGTGTGTGCTACTCCCATACAGCGCATTAAATTAGCTGGGCGTTCTAGTCATTTTTGCCCCCAGTGTCAAAGTTGAGGGAGTGGGGAGTAGGGAGTGGAATATTTGCTTTGTCCTTTTGTGTTCAAGATATTCTTAAGTGAAATTGCATCTGGGTACAAGTTAAAATTCTTTTACAACCATCCAGAAGTTCAAGAGTAAATTTATGGCAGTCAAAAAGGGAAATATGGTACGCGCTATCCGCGAGAAACTAGAAAATAGTCTGGAAGCCAAAGCCAGTGATTCTCGCTTTCCTTCTTATTTGTTCGATAGCAAGGGGGAAATTGTTGATCTTAAAGGTGATTACGCTCTGGTAAAATTCGGGAAAGTGCCAACACCAAATATTTGGTTACGTTTAGATCAACTTGAAGAATTTGAATAAATTTCAGAGTCAAGTCTGAACCTACACAAACAAAACCTGCCCCCGCAGGTTTAAATATTGCATTTTATTTTCATCCCTCTCTACCCTTTGACACTCCTCTGCGACTAGCGAGTTCTTTCTCTATTTCATCTTCATCTAATAAACGTTTCCCAGAAGCAACAATTCTAGAGCGAATTTGGCGTAACCTTTCTCCCAAGGGAGTTTTATTTACAGAGGTTTTCAAGTGAAGAAATTCCACAAAATCTAAGACTTCCTCTTGTTTGTCTTGTGGAAGGGAAAGCCACTTCGTTAATAAATCTTGTTCTGCACTCATTTTGACTACCTACTTTGATAATTTAGCTAAAGTTATATTAATCTATAGTATGTCTGAGAGGATGTTTGTAAAGTATCGATTATTACTAGCCCTGGCGACTAGAAGTCGCGGCTACACAAACTAAACCCGCCTGCGCGGGTTAAAAACCTTGATTTTTCATTAGTCCACGCAGGTGGACTTGGCCTGTGTAGTAGCGAATTATATTCGCCTAAAACTTTTAAAACATCCTCTGATGCTGCAACAATTGGCTCAAGCCAATAAAGTCTAACTTTCTTAATTACGAATTACGAATTACGAATTATTATGATTTCTTCTATTCTATGTCGTTCACCTCGTGTAACCATTATCGGTGCTGGTAAAGTTGGTAGCACTTTAGCCCAACGCATTGCTGAGAAAAATCTTGCAGATGTGGTGTTGTTGGATATTGTACCGGGAATGCCTCAAGGTTTGGCATTGGATTTGACGGAAGCTAGGGGTATTGAGTTACATAATCGTCAAATTATTGGCACTAATAATTATGCAGATACTGCTGATTCCCAAATTGTGGTAATTACTGCGGGTATTCCCCGTAAACCGGGAATGAGTCGGGATGATTTGCTGAAAATTAATGCAAAAATTGTGGTGGAAGCTGCTAAGAGTGCGATCGCACATTCTCCCGATGCTATTTTTATAATTATCACCAATCCTTTAGATGTGATGACTTATTTAGCTTGGGAAGCGACAGGTTTACCACGCCATCGAGTAATGGGTATGGCTGGGGTATTGGACTCAGCTAGATTTGAAACTTTTATTGCTTTAGAATTAGGGGTATTATCGGCTGATGTCAAGGCGATGGTATTAGGTAGCCACGGTGATTTAATGGTTCCCTTGTCCCGTTATGCGACGGTTAACGGCATTCCCATTACTGAATTATTAGATACAGATACAATTGACCGTTTAGTAGAGAGAACCCGCAACGGGGGTGCGGAAATTGTGGAATTGATGCAAACTGGTGGCGCATTTTTTGCCCCTGCTTCAGCTGCGAGTGTGATGGTGGAATCTATTTTGTTGAATCAGTCGCGTTTATTACCTGTGGCCACTTATTTACAGGGTGAATACGGTTTAAATGATGTTGTAATTGGTGTTCCCTGTCGTTTGGGTTGCGGTGGAATTGAGAAGATTTTGGAAGTGCATCTCACCGATGGGGAAAGAGAAGCTTTGCAGATTTCGGCGCAATCTGTGCGGGATAATATTAATCGGGCGCAGGAAATTTTGGCTATGCAATAATCATTTTTTTAAGGGCTTAGAAATCGCGGCTACACAGACATGATGCGAAGCGTCTCCCCGTAGGTAAATCCGCCTGTGTGGGTTCAAAATTATTGATTTTTAGGCGTTGCTGATTTGAAGTATTAACAGTATTTGTGATGATGTTAAAAACCCTGTAGAGATGTTATTCGGAATGTCTTTACATTTAAATTCATACTTGGTTTCAGTAACGCTAATTTTTACATATTTAACCTTTTTTGATGAATACACTTAGCTAGTGATAGGACATATTTAGCAAATAATCGGTTTTTTGTACCTAAATTCATCAAATCACATTATGATTATAAATATTAGTCTAATAGGAAACACAGTATGGGTGCGGGACAAAATCTTTTACAGGCTACCCAAGCTAAAACGCGTCTGCTGCTGGCTTTGTGGGATTTGGGAGGAACAAAGCAGGAAGTAAAGAAAGGTCAACTAACGAAGCGCATTATATCTAAGGGTAAGAAGGTAGCAGATTATAAGCATATATTTAAAGAATTAGAGGAACAAGGGGCGATCGCCATTTCTAAAACTGGATACTCTTTAAATTCTCCGAAGGGTTTGGAGGTTCTAGGTGAGAGTTTGAGAAGTGGTGATTTTAAGTTTGAAGGAACTATTGTTGGTACTTGGGCGGCTAATGCTTTGGTGCGGTGGATTAGTCAGATAGATGTAAATGTTGGTACATCTGCACCAGTGAATGAGGTTAAAAGTGCAAATATTGCTTCTTACGATGAGTTTAAGTCTGTCGCCTTGGAAGTATACGACAAGCTGAATTATGAATATAGCTCTAATAATTTAGTCCCTATTTATCGTATTAGAAGAACAATAGGCGAACGAGTTACCCGTACAGAATTTAATGATTTTCTCCTGGAAATGCAAGCTGATGATATTTTTCAACTGCAAGGGGGAACAGTAGAAGATAGCGCACGGGACAAGATAGAAGATTCTATTACAACACCACTTGATGGCTTACGCTGCTATGCAAAGCGTATATAAAGCTAAATATTTGTTCCTTCACACCTTCACTTTACATTACCATGACTCCTAACACATCTACCATTGATCAACTGATTCAAGAACACAACCCATTTGCAGGACATATTGTTGTTAGACCTCCACAAATATGGGGTAAAAGTTTTCCTGATGTTCCTACTATTAATGCTCATGCTTCAGATGCAGTATTTCATGCAGTAGAACAAATCCGAAAAAAACAACGTGAAACTGTTGGTATTACGCTTACAGCAGAAAAAGGCTTAGGTAAAAGCCATATTATTAGTCGCATTCGGCATCGTTTACAGACAGAAGAAGGTAATTTATTTATTTACATGAGTAAATATGATGACTTAAATCAAATTAAATCTCAAGTTTTACAAAATATTGCATCTAGCTTGAGAGCATTTGGTAGTCAAAATGTGATGCAGTGGCAAGAAATAGCAGCAGCGTTAATTAACGAATCTAGAGAATGGAAATATACGCCGCAGCAATATATAGAAAACTTCCCAAGTTGGTTGAAAAAATATTCAAATAAATTAGTTGCACAATTAACAAAATTTATTCTGCAAGTTAAACCTGAGATTAGTAACCCTTACATAATTCAGGCTATTTTGTGGACACTTTCCCCAGATCATGTTACTTATGCAAATTCCTGGTTATCTGGCTTGGAATTGACACAGGAAGATGCTAAAGCAATGGGGCTACCAAATCGACGTAAAGAAGATAGAGAATCTGAAGCATTAAGTAATATTCGCCAAATTCTAGACATAGTTAGTGATTATAGAATCCCGGTGATTTGTTTTGATGAGTTAGATGTTGCTGACATTGCGGATAATGGTTTTACAGCAGCACAAATTATTGCTAACTTGGTTAAGGATTTATATAACAATCTCAAAAGAGGTGTTTTCTTATTGGCGATGTATCCTGAAACTTGGAATGACCAAATCAGGGCATTACCACGAGCAGAGGCCGTTATGGATAGATTAGTAAGTGAGCAATTTGATAGACAACCAATTGAATTAAAATTTCTTAATTCCGATGATATTGTTGCCTTAGTAGGTCAATGGCTAAAAGATTTTTATCAGAAACATCAACAAAGTCCGCCTCATGCCCTTTACCCTTTTGATGAAAATGAACTTAGAGAACTTGGTAGAAGTAGACCTACTGTTAGATCAGTTTTAAAGTGGTGTGGAGAAAATTTTATTGGTAATCAGAGTATTGTTGATAAAGGAGAGCAAACAGATACACAGAAGGAAAACCTCAGAGATGATGGTAATGGGACATCTAAGACTCCCCATCCTGTTAAACCATACTTCGATAATGAGTTAGCCAATGTAGAAACTTCTATTGATTCATTAATGGAAGAAGAAGCAACAATTGCCGAGGCTCTTTGGCTGGCTTTCGTTAGTCTAATCGGTGAAACTTTAGAGGGAGTTAGCATTGAAGACATTGAAGAGATAGAAGCTAGTACAGCAGACACTGGATATCTAGATTTCCGAATTGTTGGCAATAATAGAAAAGTGAAGATAGGAGTAACTACAGTTCAGCAAGATGGCAAGTTTATAGGTGCTGCATTGAGGCGACTAATTGATTACAGAAAATTTGATTTTACTCGCGGTTGCTTGGTACGTTCAAAACAAATTCGTTCAGGTGCAGCCCAAGCGAGAGAACTGTTGAAAAAACTTTTAATAGAAAAAGGTGGAGAATGGGTAGGGTTACAAAGCCAAGATATTAAACCTCTTTTAGCAGAAATGTTGAATCTCGTTACAAAACTTTACATATTCAGGTATAGTAGTTT